>JBFZDU010000475.1:0-7431 GCA_041307205.1 Gammaproteobacteria bacterium
CGCGCCGTGATGGCCGAACTTCATCTTCACCGTCCGTCCGCCGCTCGCCAGCCCGAGCAGTTGGTGGCCAAGGCAGATACCGAACGTCGGCACCCCCGCAGCAACGATGTCGCGGATCGCGGCGATGGCATAGTCGCAAGGCTCGGGATCGCCGGGACCGTTGGACAGGAAAACGCCGTCCGGCGCCCGGGCCAGGACCTCGGCTGCCGGAGTCTGGGCCGGCACCACGGTCAGTCGGCAGCCGCGGTCGGCCAGCATGCGCAGAATATTGCGTTTAACGCCGTAGTCGTAGGCGACCACATGAAAGCGGCCCGTGCCGGCCGCCGCTTTGTGGCCAGCTCCGAGCACCCAGGTACCGTCGGTCCAGAGGTAAGGCCGCGCGGTGGAAACCTCCCTGGCGAGGTCCATGCCCTTTAACCCGGGGAAGGCGCGTGCCGCCGCCAGGGCAGCAGCCGTATCTGGCGCGGCCCCAGCCGCCAGGCAGCCGTTCTGCGCACCGTTTTCACGCAGGATGCGGGTCAGCCGACGGGTGTCGATGTCAGCGATCGCGACCACGCCGCGGGTCCGCAGGTAGGCATCGAGCGGCTGGCTACTGCGCCAGCTGCTGGCGAGCAGCGGCAAATCGCGAATCACCAGCCCGGCGGCATAGACCTGGCCCGCCTCCTCGTCTTCCGCATTAGTCCCGGTGTTGCCGATATGCGGGTAGGTCAGAGTGACGATCTGGCGGGCATAGGAGGGGTCGGTGAGAATCTCCTGATACCCCGTCATGGCCGTATTGAACACGACTTCCCCGACGCGCTGGCCGTCGGCCCCAATGGAACGGCCCCGGAATTCGGTCCCGTCTTCGAGTACTAAGATGGCAGTTGCTGTCATTTGCGGGCGCACAAAAACGGTGGGTCGTGTGCTACGACCCAACCGTCGGTTCGAGTCGAGTGGGAGGAGTCCCTTTCGCTGCGCGGCAAAGGTTACGGGACCACCTCGCCGCTGTCCACGCGCCTCCCGCCTCAGCCCAGGTGCTGGCGTGTCCAGGCAACGATGCTGCGCGCATCCATCGCCCCCGAGGTGCGGGCGACCTCCCGCCCGCCGGCGAACAGGGCCAGGGTCGGAATGCTGCGAATCGCCAGTTGCGCCGCAACCCCCTGCTCCTCTTCGGTATTGACCTTGAGCAGCCGCACCCGCGGCTCGAGCTGAGCCGCCGCCTGCTCAAAGGCCGGCGCCATCATCCTGCAGGGGGCGCACCAAGGAGCCCAAAAATCCACCAGCACTGGCACGTCGCCGCGCGTGAGCTGACGCTGCAAGTTGTGGGTATCAGCGGCCAGGGGCCGCCCCTCGAACAATGCCCCGTGGCACTTGCCGCACCGCCCGCCCTCGGCTAGCCGTGCGGGCGGGACCCGGTTGACCCCGCCACAATGCGGGCAGACGACGTGGAGCGTTTCGGACATGACTGGAACCCCGGCTCTGGACCTCGGATGCCCTGTAAGTGGGGGCAGGACACCCGCCGTTTCAAGCCGAGGCCAAGCTCACGTCCGGCTTGCATTGCCGTTAAAATCCACCACCTTGCGCGGTAGCGCGGTAACAATCTTAGGGAGCAGAAATGGCCGAATCCCAGTACATCATCGAGCTTAGCAAAGAGAACTTTCAGCAAGTGCTGGAGGCGTCGCGGCAGATTCCCGTCCTGGTCGATTTCTGGGCCAGCTGGTGCCAACCCTGCCAGATTCTGATGCCGCTGCTCGCCAAGCTGGCCGACGAGTACCAGGGCAGGTTCCTGCTCGCCAAGCTGAATACCGAGCAAGAGCAGGAACTTGCTGCGCAGTTCGGCATCCGCAGCATCCCGACCGTAAAGGTGTTCCGCAATGGCCGTCCGATCGACGAGTTCATGGGGGCGCTGCCCGAGGCGGAGCTGCGCAAGTTCCTGGACAAACATCTGCCGCGCGAATCGGACACGCTGGTCGCACGAGCCCGGGACCGGCTGCTCGCGGGCGACGGCGACGGCGCGTTGGCGTTGTTGGCCGCGGCCCGGGAAAGCGACCCCGATAACCCGCGGGTGCTGATCGCACTCGCCCAGGCCCAGGGCGCCATGGGCGATACCACGGCCGCCGCGGCGACGCTTGATTCCCTGCCCCCGGACGAACAGGCCAAACCCGAGGTCGCCACCCTGCGTAGCCACTTGTACTTCGAAGGACTGATCGCGGGGGCGCCGGCAGGCACTGTCCTGCAGGCCCGTCTCGCGGCGGATTCGAACGACAGCGAGGCGCGCTTCCAGCTGGCCGTGCACAAAGTGGTGGACCAGGAATACGAGGCTGGCATGGAACTCTTGCTCGAACTGATGCGCAAAGACCGCAAGTACGGTGAAGACGCCGCCCGCCGCGCCCTGGTCCGGGTGTTCGACCTGCTCGGCAATGACCCGCTGGTCAACCGTTACCGCAACCGGATGGCGACTCTGTTGTACTGACCCGCGGTCACCCCGTCCCGGGCAGGGTAATCACGGCGGTGACCAAGGCCTGTCTGCCGACCACCTGGAACTTCACCTCGCGGTCACCGAGCCGCATGCCGTAGTCGCGCCCGTCCGACCGGGCCGCACGGTATGCCGGGCGGGGATCCAACGCGATCACCGCCCGGATCAAGGCCAGGGCATCGGGCGCATCCGCCAGGCTCGCCGCGACCTCGGGCGTGAATCTCACATCCAGCGCCTGTGGCGGCGGCGTCGCGGCAAAGCCGCCGCGGGCCTTGAGTACCGCGTCCGTGTAGGGCAGGTAAGGCTTGATGTCAAAGACCGGGCTGCCGTCGAGGATGTCGATCCCCGCTACCTGTAAGCGCGCTACCGGATGGGTCTCTACCGCCAGCAGTTCCACCACGGATAAGCCCAGGTGGTTCGGACGAAACGGCGAGCGACTGGCCAGGACGCCCTGTGAGCGGTTGCCGCCAAGGCGCGGCGGCCGCACTCGCGCGCGCCAACCCTGCGGCGCACAGGCATGGAAATGGAAAATCACCCAAAGGTGTGAGAAGCCCGCGAGACCGTGCAACATGGCAGGCTGGTCATATGGCGCTAACAACTCGATCCAACCCTGCACCTCGGGAACCAGGCCGGGCTGGCGCGGAGTGCCAAATTTTTGTCGAAATGGCGACACAACACGCCCGATGGGGCTTATAAGGTACTGTTTGTTCCCAATTTCTTCATGCATTTGCGTCATTAAGCTCACATTGGGCATGATTGGCGAGCGGACAGGCAGCATCCGGGATTCAAGGACGAAGGACCAGGCCTTCGGTTCTGACCGCGCGTGGCGGATCCGGCGCCAAGATGCAAGAAACGACAATAATGACACGCGCATTGGCGAACGAACCACGCGACGGCTCCTCGATGTCATCGGAACGCTTCGACATTTATTTCAACGGCAAGCTCCTGCCGGATTATTCGCGTGTCGAGGTGCGCGAAGCCTTGCGCCGGGTATTCCGCGCCAGCAGCCGCCAGGTGGACCGGCTGTTCAAGGGCAGGCCGGTGCGCATCAAGCACGGCGTGGATGCGGCAACGGCCGATCGGTACCGCGCCCGGCTGCGTTCGATCGGGGTCATCATCGACATTCAGCCCTCCAGTCCGGCGGAAGATGTTGCAGACCAACGGTTCCGGCGCATATTCGACGCTTCCCACGACCTCATGTTGCTGGTTCACCCCGACGACGGGCGGATTCTGGACTGCAATCCGCGCACCGAGGCGGTGCTGGGCTTCGACCGTCCGACGCTGTTGTCAATGCACGTCACCGATCTCCAGGGCGACGACGGCCAGGGCTTCCACACTTTCGCCAGCGAGGTCCTGGCCAAGGGCGCGAGCCATTCCGCGGAGTTCGAGTACGGCACCCACGACGGGCGGCGCATCCCGTTGGAGATCTCCGCCTCGGTAATCGATCTGGCAGAAGGCCTGGCCCTGCTGTTCATCGCGCGCGACATCAGTTTGCGCAAGCAGGCCGAGTCCCGGATCCAACATCTCGCCTACCACGACACCCTAACCGACCTGCCAAACCGCAGCCTGCTCAAAGACCGCGTTCGCAGCGCCCTGGCGCGTGCCCGCCGCAGCGGTGACTTGGGCGCACTGCTGTTTCTCGACCTGGACAATTTCAAGCGCATCAACGACACACTGGGTCATGCCATCGGCGATCGGCTGCTGCAGGAGCTGGCGGAAAGACTGAGCAGCGCACTGCGTGCCGAAGACACTGTGGCACGCCTGGGCGGTGACGAGTTCGTGGTGCTGGTCGAGCGGCTTGGCCCCGAACCGGCGGCGGCCAGGCCACGCATCGATGACATCGTGATCAAGATCCGCGCCGCCATGTCCCGCCCCTATCGGCTCGACGGCCACGAGCTTTACGTCACCGCCAGCATCGGCATCGTCACCTTCCCCACTGACGGCCACGAGGTGGATGAGTTATTGCGCTGTGCCGACGTTGCCATGTACCGCGCCAAGGAGTCGGGCCGCAATGCGGCCCGAACCTTTTCCGCGGATATGACCCTCGGCGCCATGGAGCGCCTGGAACTGGAAAGCGAGTTGCGTCACGCCCTGCTGCGCGGCGACCTGCTGCTGTATTACCAGCCGGTCATGACCCTGCGCGAGGGACAAATGGTCGGAGCCGAGGCGCTATTGCGCTGGCGGCATCTGGGTAACAGCCTGATCACGCCCACCGAATTCATGCCGCAGATCGAAGATAACAACCTGATGATCCAGCTCGCCGACTGGGTGTTGGTAGAAGCGTGCCATACCTTGGCGCAACTGCAGCACGCCAACGCCATTGCGCACCCCAGCTACATCGCCGTGAACCTGAACCATCTGCAGTTCCGTCAGGCCGATTTCGTCGCCCAGGTACGCCGAATACTCGCCGAAACGGGCGCAGATCCGCATCTGCTACAGTTCGAAATCACCGAGTCGGCACTGGGCAACGAGCCGGACTGGGCCCGGACACGGCTGCAGGAGCTACGCCAGCTCGGCATCCGGTTCGCGATCGACGACTTCGGCACCGGCTTCTCCTCCTTGGCGAACCTCAAGACCTTGCCGCTGGATTCACTCAAGATCGACCGCGCTTTCGTCAGCAACCTTACCCGCGATCCCAACGACGCCGCCATCGTCGAGGCCATCCTGTCGCTGGCACGGCATTTCCATCTCACGGCGATCGCCGAAGGCGTGGAGAACCGCGACCAGCTGCTGTTCCTGCGCCAACGCGGTTGCCAGTACTATCAGGGCATATTGGGGCGCCCCCCCTTGAGCAAGGCGGATTTCGGCGAAGAAATCATCCAGCGCGCTGCGATGCGGGTCTAGCGACCAACCCGATTATGCTCGCACCATCGACACCAACGTTGAAGGAACCAAGCGTGATGGCACGACCGGGATACTCCCTTGGTCTGGCATTGCTGCTGGTGCTGCTCTTGGCGCTGCCGGCGGCTGCGGGATGGGATCCCCGCGAGCAGGCGGAACTCGAGCGGCAGGCGCGTGAGACGATCCGGCGCTCGAAGCAGGCGGACCCAACGCTGGACGTGTTTTTTCGCCAGGCCGAAGGTTGGGCCGTTTACCCGACCGTGGGCAAGGGCGGATTCTGGGTCGGCATAGCCTACGGCAAGGGTGTCCTCTACCAGAACGGCCGCGTCGTCGGCTTTACAGAACTCAAGCAGTTGACGGTCGGGCTGCAGTTCGGCGGGCAGGCCTACAGTGAAATCATATTTCTGAAAGATGCAGAAGCGGTGACGCGCTTCAAGTCGGAGAAGATCGAATTCGATGCCCAGGTTTCGGCGGTCGTGGTCAACACCGGCACGGCGGCCAGTGTCGACTACCACGATGGCGTGGCCGTGTTCACCTATCCCAAGGGCGGTCTGATGGCTGAAGCCTCGGTGGGCGGTCAGAAATTTTCCTACCGCGCCAAGGACGACTAGTGCGGATGTGAGCGCAGCGGATTCCCTAAAGACATGGCGGATTCAACCGGTCGTCGCAACATCTCTCTAATGGAGGTGTTAGATGGGAAGATCACGTGGTTGGATTAGCGAGCAGACAGGGCGAGCGCCGATGCGCTCGCCGGGCAGACCGGGTATCAATCAGCGGGAGACCAAAAGGGCTTTCTGGAAGTACATTGCCGAGGGGCTGCCGAGTGAGGCCGCAGCGTTGGCGTGCGGCGTGTCGCAGCCGCTGGGTCCACGTTGGTTTCGTGAGGCAGGCGGTATGTCGCCGATTAGTTTGGCGCCGCACACGGGGCGTTACCTGTCGTTCGTTGAGCGGGAGGAACTGGCTCTGTTAAAGGCCGAGCGCCTTGGTGTTCGCGAGATTGCTCGTCGGCTGGGCCGATCGCCATCGACGATCTCTCGCGAACTGCGGCGTAATGCAGCGACGCGCGGTGGCACGTTGACGTATCGAGCCACCGTCGCGCAGTGGAAGGCAGAATGGGCTGCGAAGCGGCCCAAGCCTGCCAAGCTCGCCGAGAACGAGCGGCTGCGAGCTTACGTGCAAGCGCGGCTCGCAGGGGCAGTCACTGATGCTGACGGTAGGCCGATCCCTGGGCCCAACGTGCCATGGAAGGGTCGCCGTCATGGTCGTAGAGCGGATCGACGATGGGGCACCTGCTGGAGCCCGGAGCAGATTAGTCAGCGATTGCGGATCGACTTCCCGAATGATGAGGCGATGCGAATCTCTCACGAAGCTATTTACCAAGCGCTCTACGTTCAGAGCCGCGGCGCGCTGCGACGCGAACTCTCCGCGTGTCTGCGCACCGGTCGAGCGCTGCGGGTGCCGCGTGCCAGGACGCGGCAACGGGGCAGAAACTTCATTACGCCGGAGGTGATGATCAGCCAGCGTCCAGCCGAAGTTACCGACCGTGCCGTACCTGGCCACTGGGAGGGCGACCTTATCCTCGGGTTAAACAGCTCGGCCATCGGTACCTTGGTCGAACGCATGACCCGGTTCACGATGTTGCTCCATCTGCCGCCTATGCCCGGTCATCTGCCCGGCGCCAGGATCAAGAACGGGCCGGCACTGGCTGGTCATGGCGCCAAGGCTGTCCGCGATGCTATCGCCGAGAAGATCGCGGTGCTGCCTGAACAACTCCGCAAATCCCTGACCTGGGATCAGGGTGCGGAGCTTGCCCAGCACGCGCAGCTAAGGATCGACGCCGGCCTGGAGATCTACTTCTGCGACCCGAGGAGTCCTTGGCAGCGCGGCAGCAACGAGAACACCAACGGGCTGCTGCGCCAATACTTTCCCAAAGGAACCGACATCAGCAGATATTCTGAAGACGAACTCGATGCCGTCGCTGCCACCCTCAACAGCCGACCCCGGAAAACCCTTGGCTGGCAGACTCCGGCCGAGGCACTCGATGAGCTGATATGCTTAACAAGGTAACCCTGTGTTGCGACGACCCCTTGACCCCAACCTGGCTGCCTCGGTCAGAGTGGTGAATCAGTCCATGG
>JBFZDU010000476.1:0-6852 GCA_041307205.1 Gammaproteobacteria bacterium
AGAACCCCCGGCCAAGCCCGCGCGGCCGACCCGCGCGACCCCAACCGCACCCAAAGCCGGGACGGCCCCGCGCAACAGTGCGCCTGCTAAGGCGGCGCCGGCGCCAGATGCTGGTACGACACCCGTCAAGCGCGCTGCGGCTGCGACCAAGCGGACTGCCAAGACCGTCACCAGCGCGCCTGCCGCCAAGGCGAAGCCGCTGGTTGCGCAAGCGGCGCGTCCGGAGCCGGTCAAGGCCGCCGCAGCGGACCAGGCGCAAGACCAGCCCAAGGCGGAAGCGCCCGAGGTCGTTCCGACCCGCGGCGGCAAGAAGGCGCCTGGACGGCGTGGAATCCGGCTTAAGAGCTTGGCGGATTCCGGCGAGGACGGCCTCAGTTAGCCGGCAAGTGATGCAAGGTTTCTGTGCCGCCTTACCCCTGCCGGGGGCGGGCAGGGAGTGGGATGGGGCTGGTCAGGGCGTCACGCGGATCGAATCGTGGCGGCGAACCGAGGGCGCCGGAACTGCGACCTGTCGGAGGGGCTGCTCGGCCCTGTTCCCGGTAGCGGCGACATGGATTGGACATCCCGGTCAAACATGCAACGCCACACTCGGTTGATGACTGGATTGCTTGCCGCGGTGCTACTGGCGCCGATGCATAGTACGGTGGCTTGGTCTGAAGCCTGGTCGCGATCGGCGGCCGAGGGGCAGTCTCGGGAACCACCAGAGCGCGCCGGGCAATTCGGGGCGCGACCGTATCAGCTGGGTCCGGTGTTTCGCGGCCTTCCGCAGCACGGTGCACCTGGGCCGGCGGTCGGCCAGAAATTCCGGCCCGACGGACGTGAGCCCCGGTTTCCGTCAGCTGGCGCTGCCGACTGGCATGCCCCGCGCGACGATGCCCGGTTTCGTCCCTTGCCGCGATCCGGGGCGGAGGGCCCCTATCGGCAGCCGAATTATCCGCCGTCGGGGATGGCTCAGCCCGGGGCGTCCTACCAGGCCGTGCCGCCCCCCTGGTGGTCGCCGCTGGGTGGGGATTATCCAAGCTGGTGAAGCCACCGGGCGATCGCGCCGGGTGGTCGGCCGCTGCGCGTGGTCGCGGGCGATTCTTTGGGCAAGGGAAACCGATGAGGAGTTGAGGTCTATGCGTTTACCCCGGCTGATTGGCGGTGCCTGCATCCTGGCCCTGTTTGGGCCGGGCCACGGCCTGGAGGCCGGCGCCGGCCCCGGGTCCGATTGGCGCCCAGTGATCGGCCCCGCTGGTATGCCGGCGGTCATCGCCGGGCAGTTCCGGCCCGTTGGCGCGCAGCATCGCGCTGGGTTACTGCGCCTCCCGCTACGCCGGGATGCAGGCGGAATGCCCTTTGGCCAGACGGCGCCAGTACCCAGGGCTTACCAGTCTGCGTCCGCCCCTTACCCGGCGGCGCGGCCGTGGTCGCCACCAGACTCCCGGCCGTATTCTCGGCGTTACTTCATGCCGCCAGCCGCTGCGCCCTGGCTGCAAGGCCCCTATGGTCGCTTAGGGTACCTGGCGCCGCCGCTCGCGCGGCCCGCCCTGCCGCCGGTGCGCTCGAGCTGGAATCGGCCGGGCGGGGCGCGCTTTCGACCGGTTGCGGCAGCCCCTGGACGGTACGTCCAGGACCCTCGTTGGCGTCCGCTATCGGCCTATCGCACCGCGTTGCTGCGTCCGCAGCTTCCCTCGGGAGCGGGGTGGGGCGCGGCAAACAGACAAGCCGTGATGCCCGCATCTGCTCCGCGGTGGACTTCGGTCCCGCCGGTTCGGCCGCGTTTCGACGCGCCGCGCATGCAGTCCACCTGGGTCGGCTGGGGTCCGGCCGAGGCCGCGGTACGGATTGGCCAGTTCCGGCCGGCCTCCGATCTGGCGTTGCCGGGGCAGCCGGTTTTTCGACCGGTGGCCGAGCTGCCGTCACACCCGGTGCGGTTCTGGCAGGATCCCCGTTTCCGGCCGGCGCATGCCGGATCACCGCATCCCCCGGGTTTCGTCCAGTCCGGATCGGCGGCGCAGCGCGCCAGCCTGCCGGGTTGGTTGACGACCCAGTCCGGGTTGGCGTCGTGGCTGGCGTGCAGCTATTGCACGGGCAGTTGAGTTCAGGGTCGGCATCCGACTGCCTGGCAGGCAGCGTCCGGCGCAGATTTAGCGCGTATCCGAGGTTATCGGCATGATCACGGTAGTCGGCAGTCTCAAGGGCGGCTCGGGCAAGAGCACGATCACGTTCAACCTGGCGGTCTGGCTGGCCATGGCGGAGCAGGATGTGCTCGCCGTGGATGCCGATCCGCAGTCGACCCTGACCGATGTGCTGGAGGTCCGCAAGGAAGAGGGCTACACGCCGGTGGTGCCGCTCGGCGCCTCGGATCTGCTGGCGGGGCCGCGGGCCCTCAAGCAGCACGCCGAAGTGCTGATCGACGTCGGCACGGCGTCCATGGAAAACATGCGGCGCGCCGTGGAGATCGCCGATCGGATCGTGGTGCCGGTGCCGCCCAGCCAAGCGGACATCTGGTCGACGCAGCGTTTCATTCGCTTTGTCGAATCGACCTGCGGCGAAAACAAACCGGAGCTGCTCGGGTTCATCAACCGCGGCGATACGCACCGCGCGGTGCGCGAATCCGACGAGGCCGCCGCGGCACTGGTGTCGCTGCCCGGCATCCGGTTCATTAAGCCACGACTGGCGCAGCGCACCGTTTTTCGCAGGTCCTTCAGCGAAGGGTTGGCCGTGTTCGAGATGGACCCGCGGAGCAAGGGTTCCCAGGAGTGGAACGCATTGGCGGCGGTGCTGTACCCCGACGTACTGTCCTGACGGCCGCACGGTCCGATGGCGTTCAACCCGCTTACCGGCTTGCTGCGCTGGCTCGCCTGCCACTTGGTATTGCTGGGGTTCCTGGGCTTCGGCGTCTGGGGCTATGCCTGGCGTGCTGAGCTGTTGCCGGACCTGGGGGCCTGGTGGCCGCGGCAATCGCGGGAGGTGCCGGTGGCCCAGCCCGCGCCGGTACGCCTCGCACCGCCGGCGCCGGTCAGCCGGGGTCCCGCAGTGGTGTTTCGGCCGCCCGAACCGGAGCCGGAGCCGGTTCAGCCGGCTGCAGATGAACTTCTCCAGAGCGCGCGCCGTGCATACTGGGACGGCGACTGGGAGCAAGCGGAGGCCCGTTACCTTGAGTACCTGGCTCGGTACCCGGACGACCCGGATGGCTACGGCGAACTGGGCAACCTGCTGCAGGAACTGCACCGGGATGCGGAGGCCCACACGGCGTTCTACGAGGCCATCGTGCGGTTGCGCGCGGCGGGTCGGGAAGAGGCTTTGGCGCCGCTGCTGCAAGTGTTACGCGACGCCGGCGACGAACGTGCATCGCTGCTGGCCGATTGAACCCGCGGTCAGCCGTTAGCGTCCAACACCTAGCGCCGCCCCGGAGGGCCGCCTTCGGCCCGGCCGCAGGACCATGCGCCGTCGGCATTGTGGCTGCGCTGTGCGGCAGCGCTGCCGCTACAGTCTGGGTTGGTTCGCGCCGACATTCTGCCGTGTGCGTATTTTCCCGTAGAGGAACGAAGAGAATGTGCTATCTTCGTAAAAATTCGGTCATGCGTGGATCGGGGGTGTCGTGAGCGACGCGAAGACTGACGTAAAAGCCAAGCGGCCCGGCGAGGGCGATTCCGGACTGGATCGGCTGTCAGCTGCCTTTGAGTCCAGCGCCCGGCGTTGGGAACTGATTGTCTACCCGTCGTTGTTTGCCTTCATCATCCTGGCCGCCTATGGCTTTTACCTGGTTTACAGCCTGGCCAAGGACGTCCACTACCTGGCGATCAGCGTCGATTCGCACATGACGGTGCTGGCCGGGAATATGCAGAGCATGTCGGAGAACATGGGCCAGCTGACCGCGAATGTGCGGACCATGACCGTCAGCCTGGATTCCATCGACAACAACGTCGGCACCCTGCAACCCATGCTGGCCAACATGTCGTCCATGGACGAAGCCATCCAGTCGATAACGGTGGCGACGCACTCCATGACCAAGGCCACGCACAACATGCAGTACGACATGGCGCGCATGAACCGTAACATCGGGCGCCCGATGTCGTTCCTGAATACCTTCCTGCCCTGGTAGGGGTGCCGCGACCGACCCGGCTGCCCCAGGGGGCCGCCAGGGCCGGCCGAATCAGCTGTCGTACTCGTAGGTGATCGAGTTCGACGGCTCCTGCAGAAAATAGCCCTGGATGTAGTTGACGCCGATGTTCCACAGCACGGCGAGGCTGTTGGCGTCTTCGACCGCAGTGGCGACGGTTTTAAGACCGCGCGCCTGCAGTTTCTTGTTGATCTCCGCCAGGTGATTCTGCCGCTCGTTGCTCGTGGCCAGATCCACGAGGCAGTCCGGACTGAACTTGACGGCATCCAAGGGCAGGATATCGAGCAGCGACTCGGCCTCGGGCTTGCAGTCGTAACGATCGAGGGCGATCCCGCAGTTGACCTTTTTCAGGCCCTCGGCCAAGTGCCTTGCCGCCTCGGTTTGCGCCAACAAGTCACGGTCCTTGAACTGGAACGTCAGCCACGAGCCTTTGGCCTTGAACTCGCGCAGGCAATCACAGACCCACAGCAGGAAAGTCTCGTCGGTTATCGCTGCTTGCGACAACACGACATAAAAGACAATCTTGCGGCCGTCCTGGCGCTGCGCTGCCAGCTCGCGGCTGCAGTTGCGGACTACCCAGCGATCGATGGCGGTCAACCGCCCGGCGTGTTCGGCATGGGTCATGAACGCTTCGGGAGGCAACTCTGACTGGTCCTGATCGAGCAGCCGGAGCAGCACCGCATAGTGTTCACGGGTGTCGCCCTGCAGGCTGACAATGGGTTGGTACTTGAGCCGGAAGCCATCCGTTTCCAGAGCCCGGTCGATCAGAGCCACCATGGCCTCATCGACCTCGGGCCGGGTTTCCGATGCGGCGGCGAGGGTGGCAGTGCCCTGGTGCCAGGCGCTGAGCGGTTGCATGGCGTCGCGGCAGCGCTGCAGTAGTTCCTGGGGCTGAGTTCCCGGCGTATCGGCCACCGCCATGCCCAGCAGGAATACCGGATCCGCTCCCTCCTGGCGTAACCCCGCGGAGGCGCGTTCCAGAGTTTCCACAAAGCGCGTCGACAGCTCCTGCGGCGCACCGGCGGTGCCGCAGCACAGCGTGAACTGGAAGTCGCCCAAGCGGCCTATGCAGCCCTGCGCGGCGCCGGCGAAACTCTCCAGGCCCTCGACCAGTTCCTGCAAACCCGCCGCGGTACGCATCAGGCCCAGTTGCTGTTGCAGCTGGCCGGGCTGCCGCAATTCGAGGAGCAGCACGGCCAGTCCCGCTCCGTCCGCGGCCGCGAGCCGTGCTGCCAGCTGCGCAAGGTAATCGGCCTTGTTCAGACAGGCGGTGCCCGACGGCGCTGCAGCGCTGCCCGCGTCTTGCTGTGCCAGGCGCTGCGCAGCGGTGGGCCGCAAGTCATGCACCAGCACCTGGGTGCAGGGTTCGCCATCGACCCGCGCCGGGCAGAAGGTCATCTTCACCGGAAAGCTCTCGCCGGCTTCGCTCTGCGCCACCGTTTCGACTTGGTGGATGCCTGGACTGTGGTCGATATCGCGCAACACGCCCTTGAAATGCTTGCGTTCGGCCGGCGCCAACAGGTCCATGATCGGCAGTCCTTCGAGATCTGCCATATCGGTGAAGCCGAACAGGTTCACGTAGGCCGGGTTGGCCCGCACGTGCATGCCATGATGCACGTAGGCGAACGCGTCGCTCGAGGTATTGATCAAGGCGTTGTTGCGGTCCTCCGCCTCGGCCAGCAGGCGGCGGGTCGTGGCCAGGTCGCGCGCCAGTTTGCGGGCGTGGTATTCACGCTGGACCACCAGTGCCAGGCGGTCGGTATCGACATAGGTCACAGTGTCCCGGGCGCCGATCTCTGCCGCCGTGCACACCGATGCCGCGGGGTCTTTACTGACCAGGATGATCGCGACATCCGGATCCACGCTGCGGGCGCTTTGCGCAATGGAGGCCGGGTCGGTTGCCTGATCCGTGTCGATCAGGAGCAGATCCCGGGGTGCGGCCTGCAGCAGGGCGACCAGGCCTTCCGGGTCGGGCGCCCGATCGGCATGCACCGCGATGCCGGCATTGCGCAGGGCGATGACAAGCGCGTTCAATTGCGGCACATCGCACCCCAGGGCCAACAGGTCCACCGCCAGCGTGCTGGTGTCGGATGTCCCGTGTGCGTGCTGAGGTCGGCTGGCCAAACTATTATCTCCGTTGCGTCAAGGTCTGCCCGGCGGACAGACGGTTAGCCCAGCCCATGGCGCTGCGATCGCGACAGCCCGACTGGCGGTCAAAGGCTGCTCCACAGATCATCGAATTCACGGCGGCCGCTGTCCTCGGACGGCGGCTCCTCTTTGGGTTCCACTTGGGCGTAAGCGTAACGTGACACAGTGCCGGTAAACTCGATCAGGCGGGTCAGGGTGATCATCTGTTCCTCGCCGCCGCTGTGTAACCACAACTCCGGTGCGCCCTGCAGGCCCTCGGCGCTGGTCAGCAGGCTGGTGTCACCTGCGCCGCGGTTGGTCTCCGGCAGCAACACGCAGGGATAACGCGGCTGTTGACTGCGGCGGGGCGAGGCGCTGGCGATACGGAGCTCGGCGCTGCGGCAACGCGGGGTGAGGATTTCCAACCCGACCTCGAGGTCGCGTGCCGGATCCTGTTTCAGCCAACGGATCAGGCCCACGCCGAACTGTTTCGGGTTGGACGCGGATTGGATGCCGATGACGTCCCCCACCTTTACCCTGGGCGTCTGCTCGCCCGTCCAGCGAATGCAGTAGCCGCCGGCGCTTTCGTTGATCGTGTTGGCCGGGTGCGGCGGACG
>JBFZDU010000477.1:0-6982 GCA_041307205.1 Gammaproteobacteria bacterium
TGCTTGCCGCGGCTGCGGCCTCCTGCGCGACCGGTTGCTGCGCGTGCGGAAACACGGTGATAACGGCGGCGAGCGCGAAGAAGGCGAATTTCCGCGCGGGGATGAGGAGTCGTTTCATCAGGGGCTCCGATGTTCACAACATGTGTTGCCGCTATGCGCAGCGCAAAAAAATTTTGCCACCCCGAAACCGGTCTGGCGCGCACGGCGATTGAAGTCTACGACTGCGCTATGGTTTCCGCCAGCGACCCGCGGATAGACGTGCGGTGCCAATCCGAATGGCGGCTGCGGCGGGTCGCGCCGAGAACCTGCCATGTCCAGGGCTAGGGAAAGGGCCTATGCGACGCGATCGCGTGGCCTCGGGTCGATGGTCAGGCGTCGCCAGCGCTCTGTATGATGCGGGCGAAGGATTCACCATGATGGTCGGGCCGCAGGATGGTCAGTGCGGCACGCATCGGCAGCAGGCGCCTAATCAGGGGCCGCGCCTGCATTCGGCCGCTGCCGCACGCGGGCTTCGGGCATCGAGGGCACGGCCAGGCAGGCCTACACCGGCCGTAACCGGCTGGCCGGCGCACCGGCAGCCGGCACGCACTGCGTCGCGCTGAGGAAATCGAACGCCATGTTGAAATTATTTCAGTCCATTTTCGGCGGCGCAGTGGCGCAAGGGCGCTATCCCGAGTCACTGGTCGAGGCCGCAATCGAACGCGCCGTGGACGGCACGGATCCCCGGCTGCGCACCTTGCCGCGGTATCGTCGGCTGCTGCGCGAGCCGGTGATCCATGCGGTGGATCATGTCATCGCGCTGGTAGACGGCCTGCCGGCACCGCTGGCGGCGGATCGCGCGGGTTACGGCAGTGACCTGCGCCTGACGACGGTGTTTGCCTCGGCCGATCGCATGCTGGACGTGTTCGCCACTGACCGGGCGCTCGCAGAGTTTCGTGACCGTGGGGCGGGCGGTGCGGAGCAGGCCACCGCGCTGCTGCTGGTCGAGCGGGTGGAGAAGCATGTCATGGGCATGGAACTGGACGGCGACTTGCTGCGCCGTGACGTGGCGCAGATCGCAGTGGATTTCCGCGGTCATCGCCTCGCGGATCCGACGGCCAGCGCGGACGAGACGCGCCGCCAGCTCAAACGCCGGGCCTTCGATCACCTGCTGAGCCTGGCGCTGGCGCGCATCGCCGAGGTGCGCAGCGAGCGCTCCGAGCTCAGCCAGCAGCGCGCGCTGTTGCGCCGTAAATTGGAGGCCCTGCGGCAGGGGCGCTGGGGTTTCGATGCGCCGGATGCGGTCGCGCCGCAACCGGCGGCCTTGCAGGCCGAGCTGGACGAGACGGAGCGACAACTTTCCGCCCTGGGTGCGGATGCGCAGACGCTGCACTCGCACCTGGAGATCACCACCGCCCTGTTGGGAGAAGCCGAGCGGCAGTTGTGGGGCGAAGGGGTTGAACTTCACCTCGATCGTATGAATGTTCAGCGTGATGCGCGTGACGCTGCTGCGCGGTCGGTTGCCCTGCAAGAGTTGCACAATGCCCGTGGTCGCCGGCTGGTCATGCTGCTGGTGTCGATCAAGCTGGGCGAATTGCCGGGGCGCAGCGATTTCTTTACCGAGGCCCAGCGGCTGCTTGGCTGAGCATGGCGGCCTGGCCGAGCAGCTGTCCGAGATGCTCGCGGGCTTGGGTTGCGACAACAGTATTGGCCAGTCCCGAGGACCTGCAGATTCCCACTTGCGTCGACACCTCGGATCAGGCCATCGCCATAGTCCGCGACCATCATGCCCGCTGGCGAGCCGCGCAGACACAAAGCGCCTGAACACAAATGCACAGCCTGGCCATATCGGGCGTCGTGGAGGGCCTGGAACTGGGGCAACGACGCCCAGCGGGGACGGGTGCCGATGACGTTGGTTTCGCTCGGGGCATCTGCAATACTGCCAATTCGACTGCCAACTGCCGGGGTGGCCGGCTTCCGACCTGCTCGGGGTTTTCCGACAGCACCCGCAGCGCTTCCCTCGACCCCGGGTCGATCCTGGGCGGGGGACGCGATGGCGGCGGGCGCAGTCGTCGTCGGCAGGTTCAAATCCGCCTGGCTTCCGGGTCTGAAAATGCTGCGCGGCACTGGCAGCTGGCCCAACGGCGGGTTGTGGTGCGAGCCAGCCAGCAGCCAGCCAGCCAGGCGGGCCGGGTTTGGTCCAAATCGTGGAGTTGTTCCACGCTGTTATCGTCGCAGTTTCGGGGAGAAAGTCATGACCGAGGTATCGAAAGAGGATGGGGTAGTGTTCGTGCTGATCGAGCGGTTCGAAAAGTTCCGGTTGCCCAGGGCCCTCGAGATAAAGGAAAAGGTCGAGCGCGGCGAGAAACTTGACAATTTTGACCTGGAGCATCTGGAGCACGTGATGCGCGACGCCGAGGAGGTTGGCCGCTTGGTGGCAAAGCGTCCGGACCTCGAGTCGCTTTACTCCCGCGCGGTGAGTCTGTATCAGACCATCACCCAAAAGGCACTGGAGAACGAGGAGAAGGGATAAGCAGCTGCCACGCGAACGGGCGGGCGGCGCGTTACCCCGGCCGGGATCAATGACCAGCTGCACCGGTTCCAGCGCCCGAGCGCTGCCGGTAAAGCGTCCAGCAGCATGGCGATGGCTTTTGCGGTACGGCAGGCAACTCTTGTCCATCGGGTCTGAGGCGGCGTTCGCGGAAGGCGATCTGGTCTCCCGCAGCGCGGCGATCGAGGCGCACGCGGCAGCGCGAGGCCGCGGATGGCCGGAGCTGTTGGACCCGACAGTGCTCAACTACCAGGTGGCAAAGCGCGCAATCGTCATCACCGAACCCGATACCCTCGGCCGGACCCCCAGGGATCCGGAACCGCTCGCCGGGGGTGCCGGTTTGGCGTCCTGCCATGAGCGCCTGCCAGCGTGCTGCAGGCGTTGAGCGGCATGCAGTCCCGCGCATCATGAACGGCCTGCTGGTCCCGGTGCTCTACGGGCTGGCGGGGCTGTGTAGCTACGCCGCGCTGCATCATGCGTCGCTCGCATGGCAGCGCCCGGTTCGCCGTGCAAACCTGTGGTTCGCGCTGTTGTCGGCCACGGTGGCCGCATACGTCGTGGTCAAGGCGGCGGCTTACCAGTCCGATTCGTGGCAGAGCGTGGTGGCGGTACGGCGTTGGGAGTTGTCACTCGCGCTAGTGATTTTCATACTGCTCCCCTGGTTCGTGCGCGAGTATGCCAGTCACCCGTCGCGTCGGGTGCCGCTCGGCTTGAGCCTGTTTCTACTCGTCATACTGGCCTCGAATCTGTGGCTCCCTTACGGGATCCATTTCACGGAACCGCCGAACTTCGCGTATTTCGAGCTGCCTTGGGGCGAGCGGGTTGCCGACTTACGCCTGAATCGCCCCACGGGCTGGTACCACGCCGGGTGGCTGGGAATGCTTGGCGTCTTTTTATTCAGCATGTACCTGGGTTGGCGACAATACCGGCGGGGCGAGCGACGTCGGGCGCTGTCCCTGCTGGCGGCGCTGGCGGTGTTTCTGGGATTCGTCCTGATCAACCGGCTGGTGAACCTGGGCATGGTCGAGTTCACGCATACCGGCGAGTTCGGGTTCCTGGCCATGATTTTCCTCATGAACCCGGCGCTGACCTACGAATTGCGCGCGATGGAGCGGCGCACGCAGGCAGTATTGGACAACGTCCCGGCCGTGGTCTATCTGAAAGACTGGAAAGGGCGTTACCTGCTTGTCAACCGCTATTTCGAGCGGCTGTTCGGGGCCAGGGCTGACCAAGTGTTGGGACGGACTGATTTCGATCTGTTTCCGGCCGTGCAGGCCAAGGTTTTGCGAGCCAACGACCACCAGGTGATCGCCAGCGGGGAGCCGCTAAGCTTCGAGGATGTCGTGGACCTCAATGGCGAGACGCGGACTTTCCTGACCCTGAAATCTCCGATCCTGGCCGCCGACGGGACGGTCAGTGCGCTTTGCGGAATCTCCTCGGACATCACCGAATCGCGCAAAGTCGAACGCGAGGCCGATGAACTGAGGAAGAAACTCTGGCATGCGGACCGCGTGGCGCGCATCGGTGCCATCAGCACATCGTTGGCACACGAGTTGAACCAGCCCTTGGCGGCCATGCTCAGCAATGCCGAATCGGGGTTGACTATGCTGGAACAGGGCCGGGCTGCGGCGGACTGGCGCGAGTTGACCGACATATTCACGGATATCGTGGCGGACGATCAGCGGGCAATGGCCGTGATCAGGAGTTTGCGTTCCATGCTCCGCCGGGAAGTGGACGGTCGCCGACCGATCAAGTTGTCAGATACCGTGCTTGGCGTGCTGGAGCTGATGCGCGGCGAGCTGGCTACCCATGGCGTCGAGTGCACGCACAGCCTGGACTGCGATTGCACGGTGCTGGCCGACCAGGCGCAAATCGGGCAGGTCATGCTCAATCTGGTGATGAATGCGTTGGATGCGATGGACGGGCGCCCCGCCGATCAACGCCATCTGCATATCGCCGTGACCTCGGACACGGACCAGCTGGCGCAGGTCAGGGTGCGGGATTCCGGGATCGGCTTGCCGGCCGACCGGTTGGGCGCGCTCTTCGAGGGGTTCCATAGCACCAAGTCCGAGGGCTTGGGCATTGGCCTCGCTCTGTGCCGTGGCATCGTCGAGTCGCACGGCGGCCGGATCTGGGCCACTGACAATGCGGATCAGGGCGCGACCGTGCAGTTCGTGCTGCCGATCCTCCACGAGGCACTGGGATGAACAGCCCGGCCAAGCCGACAGTGGCCGTGGTTGACGATGATGCATCGGTCCGCAAGGCGCTCACCCGCCTGATGAGTCTCGCCGGCTACGACGTCCTGAGTTTCGACTGCGGCCAGGCCTTTCTCCGACATCCCGGGCTCGGAGACATCGCTTGTGTGCTGTTGGACCTGAGGCTGCCCGACCTGAGCGGCCTGGAGGTGCAAGCCGAGCTGGCCGCGCTGCAGCAGGCGCCGCCCATCGTGTTCATGACCGGACATGGGGATATCCCGACCGCGGTGTATGCGGTACGTCGGGGTGCAGTCGATTTCCTGATCAAGCCGTGCACTACGCAAGAAATCCAGGCGGCCGTGGCGCGTGCCTTGCAGCGCGATGCCGTGCAACGGGAGGCACGCGAACGGCAAGCCGTCGATTGTGCCCGCCTGGCGAGTTTGACGCCCCGGGAGCGGGAGGTCTTGGAGCGTGTCGCGATGGGATTGCGCAGCAAGCAGATTGCCGTTGAATTCGGCATCGCGGAAAAGACCGTCAAGATCCATCGTTCTCACATCATGGAGAAGACCGGTTTACATACCATCGCTGACCTGGTGCGTTTTTTCGAACGTTGCCGCGTGGCGGCCGCGGCGCCGCCGCAAGCGGAGCGTCCTGACGAGGCCGGTCTCGGCTAGCGGCGCATCAGGGCGTCGGGCATGCGCCAGATACCGGCAAACTGATCCGCTTCGCGGCGACGGAACCGGACCGGCCCCCGGTTGGACGGTCGCACTGCTGCTGGCCGGCGCCGGCTGCCCGCGCTGCGGCGTGCGTAGTCCGGTTGGCGATTGCAGCCGCTGCTGTTGGGGGGCTTTGCCCGCATGGTCATTGGCGGTGCTGCCAGGGGTGTCGGCACGACCGCGCCCAAGGTGGCGGCAATTGGAAGTCGAAGACAGTTCGTCAGCGGCGCCGCGTGCGCTGTCGTTGCCCCGCGGCGTTGTCATCATGCGTCGATCAAGCCATGCTATGGGCCCCATCCAGGCGGCAGCGTCGATCATGCGGCAGACGGCGAAAACTGACTATCCGAAGCGGGAAAACCTGGGCTTGGGCCAGCCGGGATCGATGCCGGGTTTGGTGTTGGCAATGGTCCTGCTCCTGAGCGGCTGCGCCGCATTGCCGCCGCAGCCCGAGCGTCCGCCGGCGCATGCCTTCGGGGACCCGGAGGTCACGACCCTGGGGCGACAAGCGCTCGCCGCCGCAGAAGGCCACGCCGGGCAAACTGGACTGGTCATTCTGGACCGGGGCTATCCGGCCTTCCTGCAACGTGCCGCCTTGATCGAGGCGGCCGAACGCAGCATCGATGCCCAATATTACATCTGGAACAGTGACCGCTCCGGACGCTATCTGGCGCAGCGTTTGCTGCTGGCCGCCGACCGCGGCGTGCAGGTGCGGGTGCTGCTCGACGATATCAACGTCGGCGATCGGGATGTCGTGATCGCAGCGCTCGACCGGCATCCCAACATAGAAATCCGCATCTTCAACCCGTCTGCCGTGCGGACCGGGATCGGCAAGTGGCTGGCGTTTGCCACCGAGTTCCGGCGGCTCAACCGGCGCATGCACAACAAGACCTTTGTGGTAGACGGGGCCGTGGGCATTGTGGGCGGGCGCAATATCGGCGACGAGTATTTCGACCTGCATCCGGAGCTGAACTTCCGCGACCGCGACGTGCTGGCGGTCGGCCCGGTGGTGCGGGACATCAGCGTCAACTTCGATGCCTATTGGAACAGCGCCTCGACCTACCCGATCGCCGTGCTGGCCGCCGCCGATCGGGACCAGCACGAGCAGGCGTCGCGGCTCGCCGCAGCGCGTGCCGCCGCGGCCGATACCACGGGACTGCGGCCGCCGCCGGTGCAGCATGCCGTGGCGGCACAGGCAGTGCTGCAGGACGCCCTGGGACAGGCGGTTTGGGCGCAGGCGGAGCTGGTGTTTGATCCGCCCGCGCAGGACCTGGCGGGGGACGCCGATCAGCCGCAGCGGACGGCGCAGGCCTTGCATCGCTTCGTCGCGCAGGCGCGTGTGGAGTTGGTAATAGAATCGGCTTACCTGGTGCTCGGTGATGTCCAGTTGGATATGCTGCGGCAGCTCCGGGCGCGTGGTGTACGGGTGGCCGCGCTGACCAACTCGCTGGCCTCGAACGATGTCACGGCCAACCATGCCAGCTACGCGCGACGGCGCCCGGCCATGCTGGCGAGCGGCCTGGAACTGCATGAGTTGCGGCCCG
>JBFZDU010000478.1:0-2963 GCA_041307205.1 Gammaproteobacteria bacterium
CTCATCGTCGACGAGTTGCATGCGCTGGCCCCGACCAAGCGCGGGGCGCATCTGGCCCTGTCGCTGGAACGCCTGGCCGCCCTGTGCGCCGCCGACCCGCAACGCATCGGCCTGTCGGCCACGGTCCGGCCGTTGGACGAGGCGGCCGGATTCCTGGGTGGCGACCGCCCGGTCGAGATCGTCGATGCCG
This sequence comes from Gammaproteobacteria bacterium, assembly GCA_041307205.1. Lineage (GTDB taxonomy): Bacteria > Pseudomonadota > Gammaproteobacteria > Chromatiales > Chromatiaceae > JARRQB01. The sequence goes on from JBFZDU010000478.1 coordinate 191, forward strand.
CCGAACCGCCACGGCTCGACTTACAGGTCAGGGTGCCGGTGCCGGACATGGAACGCGTACCGCCGCCGCCGGCACCGCTTGGCGAACCCCGCCGCGGCGCACCGCGGGCCGATCCGGCGGCGCCCGAGCGCGGCCTGTGGGCGGCGGTCTACCCGGCCCTGCTGGCCGAGGTCCGGGCCAGCCGCAGCACCATCATCTTCGTCAACAGCCGCGGCCTGTGCGAACGCCTGTGCCAGCGGCTCAACGACCTGGCGGGCGAGGAATTGCTGCGCGCCCACCACGGCAGCGTCGCGCCCGCGCGCCGGGCCGCGATCGAGGAGGCGCTCAAGGCCGGGCAGCTGCGCGGCATCGTCGCCACCTCGTCGCTGGAACTGGGCATCGACATGGGCGCGGTCGACTGCGTGCTGCTGGTCGAATCGCCTGGTTCGGTGGCGCGCGGCCTGCAACGGGTCGGGCGCGCCGGCCACGGGGTGGGCGAGGTCAGCGTCGGGCGGATCTACCCGAAGTTTCGCGGTGACCTGCTGGAGTGCGCGGTGGTGGCCAGACGCATGCGCACGGGCGAGATCGAGGCGCTGCGGCTGCCGCGCAACCCGTTGGACGTGCTGGCCCAGCAGCTGGTCGCCATGGTGGCCGACGCGCCCCGTACCCCGGCTCAGCTGCTGGCCCTGGTGCGGCGGGCGCGGCCCTACGCGGCGCTGTCGCGCACCGCCTTGGTCGGGGTGCTGGAGATGCTCAGCGGCGCCTATGCCTCGGGCGATTTCGCCGAGCTGCGGCCGCTGCTGAGCTGGGACCGGGCGCGCGACCTGCTCAGCGCCCGCCGCGGTGCCGGTCTGGTCGCACGGCTCAACGCCGGCACCATCCCCGACCGCGGCAGCTACGCCGTGACGCTCGGTCCCGGGGGGCCGCGCCTCGGCGAACTGGACGAAGAGATGGTGTTCGAGACCAGGCCGGGCGATCTGGTGCTGCTCGGCGCCAGCACCTGGCGGGTCGAGCAGATCACCCGCGACCGGGTGCTGGTGACCCCGGCACCCGGCGAGCCCGGCCGATTGCCGTTCTGGCGCGGCGACGGCCCCGGCCGGCCGCTGGAGCTGGGCCGCGCCCTCGGCGCCCTGGTGCGTGAGCTGGGTGATCTGCCGGCCGCGCGGGCCGTCGCCCGGCTCACGCAGGACGGGCTGCTGGACGCGCTCGCGGCGCGCAACCTGGTCGCCTACTTACAGGAGCAGCGTGCCCACACCGGCACCCTGCCGACCGACCGCAGCATCACCGTCGAGCGCTTTCGCGACGAGCTGGGTGACTGGCGGGTCTGCCTGCTCACGCCGTTCGGGGCGCGGCTGCACGCGCCCTGGGCGCTGGCGCTGCAACGCCGGCTGGCGCGCCGCGCCGGCGTCGAGGTGCAGCTCATGTACACCGACGACGGCATCGTGTTGCGCCTGGCCGATGTCGAGGACCTGCCGGCGCTCGGCGAACTGCTGCCCGACCCGGACGAGATCGAGGGACTGGTGACTGAACAGCTGCCGGCGACCGCGCTTTTCGCCGGCCTGTTCCGTGAGAATGCCGCGCGCGCCCTGCTGCTGCCGAAGCGTTCCGGGGGCGGGCGCCAGCCGCTGTGGGCGCAGCGCCTCAAGGCCCAGGCGCTGCTGGCCACGGTGCAAAGCTACCCGTCCTTCCCGATCGTGCTCGAGACCTACCGCCAGGCGCTCACCGAGGTGTTCGACCTCCCCGGGCTCAAGACGCTGTTGGGCGACATCCTGGCGCGCCGGGTGCAGGTGATCGAGGTGGAGACGCCCAGCGCCTCGCCGTTCGCCCGCTCGTTGGTGTTCGCCTATGTCGCTGCTTATCTCTACGAGCAGGACACCCCGCTCGCCGAGCGCAAGGCCCAGGCGCTGACTCTGGACCGCGAATTGCTCGCCGAGCTGCTCGGCCAGGCCGAGTTGCGTGAGTTGATCGATCCCGCGGTGCTGGCGGGTCTGGAAGCGGCGCTGCAGCACCTGCCCGCGGACCGCCGGGCGCGCGACCCGGATGAACTGCACGACCTGCTGCGTCGCCTCGGCGACCTGTCCGCGGCGGAACTTGCCACGCGCTGCGCCGGGCCAGCGGCACCCTGGTGCGCGGCCTTGCAGACCGAGCAGCGCGCCGTGCCGATCCGGTTGGCGGGGGAGACGCGCTGGATCGCCGCCGAGGATGCGGGCCTGTACCGCGATGGCTGCGGCGTGGTGCCGCCGCCCGGGTTGCCCGAGGCCTGCCTCGCGCCGGTTGCGCAGGCACTGCCGGCGGTGCTGCGCCGTTATGCCCGGACTCATGGCCCCTTCGTCACCGACCAGCCCGCCGCCCGTTACGCGCTGCGCCCGGTGCAGCTCGAGCTGCTGCTGCAGCGCCTGGCGGCCGAGGGCGTGCTGGTGCGGGGCGAGATCCGCCCCGGTGGGGCGCAGCTCGACTGGTGCGATGCCGAGGTGCTGCGCCGGCTGCGTCGCGGCACCCTGGCGGCGCTGCGTCACCAGGTGGCGCCGGTCGACGCCGCGACCTTGGCCAGGTTCCTGGCCGAGTGGCACGGCATCGGCACCGCGCGCAGCGGACCGGAGCGCCTGCTCGAAGCGGTGACCCAGCTCGAAGGCCTGGCGCTGCCCTGGTCGGCGCTCGGCCAAGTGCTGCTGCCGCTGCGCGTACCGGGGTTTCGCATGGTGGGGCTGGACCTGCTGGCGGCGCGCGGCACAGTGGTTGGGGTGGGGCCGGGCGCGCTCGGGCCGCGCGACGGCCGGGTCTGCCTGTATCGCCG
>JBFZDU010000479.1:0-4852 GCA_041307205.1 Gammaproteobacteria bacterium
AGCGTGGCCAGGGCCTCGCCCTCGACGTCCTCGGCCACGATCAGCAGTGGCTTGCCGGACTTGGCGACTGCCTCCAGCGGCGGCAGCAGTTCGCGGATGTTGGAGATCTTCTTGTCGTACAGCAGGATGAACGGTTCTTCCAGCTCCGCCGCCATGGATTGCTGGTTGTTCACGAAATAGGGCGAGAGATAGCCGCGATCGAACTGCATGCCCTCGACCACGTCGAGTTCGTTCTCCAGGCCGGAGCCCTCTTCGACGGTGATCACGCCTTCCTTGCCGACCTTCTGCATGGCGTCGGCAATAATGTTGCCGATATTCTCGTCGGCGTTGGCGGAGATAGTGCCGACCTGGGCAATCGCCTTGCTGTCGGCGCAGGGCTTGGACATATCTTTTAGCTGTTCCACCGCCGCGATCACGGACTTGTCGATCCCGCGCTTGAGGTCCATGGGGTTCATGCCGGCGGCAACCGCCTTCAGGCCTTCGCGCACCATCGCCTGGGCCAGCACGGTCGCGGTGGTGGTGCCGTCACCGGCGATGTCAGAGGTCTGCGAGGCGACCTCTTTCACCATCTGCGCGCCCATGTTCTCGAACTTGTCGGACAGCTCGATCTCCTTGGCCACGGACACGCCGTCCTTGGTGATGGTCGGAGCGCCGAAGGACTTCTCCAGCACCACGTTGCGGCCCTTCGGCCCCAGGGTCACCTTCACGGCGTTGGCCAGGATGTTCACGCCCTTGAGCATGCGTTGACGAGCGTCGTCGGCAAAACGAACTTCTTTTGCAGTCATTTGCTTTTTTCCTCAGGAATTCAGTTGGTTGTTGAGTCGACGCAGGGCTTATTCGAGCACGCCCATGATGTCTTCCTCGCGCATCACGAGGACTTCCTCACCGTCGATCTTGACCTCGGTACCGGAGTACTTGCCGAACAGCACCTTGTCGCCGACCTTCACATCCAGGGCGCGGACTTCGCCGCTGTCCAGGATCTTGCCGTTGCCCACGGCAATGACTTCGCCACGCACGGGCTTCTCGGTGGCGTTGTCGGGCAGCACGATGCCACCGGGGCTGGTGCGTTCTTCTTCCATACGACGGATGACCACACGATCGTGCAGCGGACGGATTTTCATGTTTCCAGTTCTCCTCTTCAGGTGTTTGGAGGTTTGGGACAGGAAGCGGTGTTAGCACTCGCCCTGAGTGAGTGCTAATAGTAGGTCCGAATCCGTGCATGTCAAGGGCTGCCGCTCACCCGCTGGCTTCGCGCCGACGCGGATCGATCAGCCTCCATGTCAAGAGAGGGTATTTAGATAGTGTTTGCTTACATACCCAGGCTGGCGGCGGGTGCGGCGGGCGGATCTACGCCGCAGCATGCCAGCACGACGCCCGGGGCGGGCATCCGAACATGGCGACTGCCGCGTCAGCGAAAAGTCGGGATGGGACTGACCCGATACCAGGCGTCGCTGTCGGCTGCCCGCTCCCAGGTCTGCTGGTCGATCAGCGTCTTGACCACCTGCTGGTCCTGGCGCACGTACTCGATGGCGACGGTCTGGGTCCAACGGTCTTCGTCGAGGCGGGCCGGGCCGCTCGCGGTCTCGTAATTAATCACCCGAATATTGCCCAGACCCTCGGGGATCGTCACTTCGGCCAGCAGGTCCGGCTTGAGGAAACCGTACATGCGATCCAGCGCGCCCCAGCGCACCACCCCTTCGAACAGGCGCAGGCGATCATGCAGCTGCGGCGGCATTTCGCCGCTGCGCAGGGTCCGGCACCCTGCCAACAGCACCGGCAGGCAGATACCCAATATGAAGGTGCGACGTGTTTGCATGGCCCGGCTTCTGTGGTCTCGGTGCCGATGGTAAGCCCTTGGGGCGCTCTGGCAAAACCCGCAACCGCGGCGCGCGCTGCTATTATGCGGCGCTTGCCGCCGGCCGGAGCCGCCCATGTCCGCAACCACCGACAAGGAACCCCTGGTCCGGGTGCAAACCGCGCACGGCCGGATCACCCTGCTCGGGACGGCGCACGTCTCGCGCCAGAGCGCCGACAAGGTCCGCGAGCTGCTCACCACCGAGTCTTTCGACGCAGTCGCCGTCGAACTCTGTCCGAGCCGCTACAACGCCATCGTTGATCCCGACGCCCTGGCACGCATGGACCTGCTGCAGGTGCTGCGCGAGGGCAAGGCCGCCATGGTCACCGCCAGTCTCGCCATGGGCGCCTACCAGCAACGCCTGGCCGAGCAATTCGGGATCGAGCCAGGTGAAGAGCAGCGCACCGCCGTTCGGCTGGCGCGCGAGGCCCACCTGCCGGTGCTGCTGATCGATCGCGAGATCGGTACCACGCTCAGGCGCACCGCCCACAACCTGTCCTGGTGGAAACGTTGGACGCTGCTGAGCGGCCTGCTGATGAGCCTGGTGTCGCGCGACCAGGTGGACGAGGCCGAGATCGAGCGCCTCAAGGAAGGCGACATCCTGGAAACCACCTTCGCCGAGTTCGCCCATGACCGGCGCGATCTGTACGAGCCATTGATCGCGGAACGCGACCGCTACATGGCCGCGCGCCTGCTCGCCGAGCAGCAGGCCGGGGCGCACGGCGAGATCCTGGCCGTGGTCGGGGCGGGTCATCTCAAGGGGATCGCGGCACAGCTGCGCGCGGGCGTCGGCCAACCGGCCGAGGTGACCCGGGCACTGGACGAGTTGCCACGGGCGGCGCGCTGGCCAAAGCTGCTCCCCTGGGCGATCGTGGCACTGGTATTGGCCGGTTTCACCATCGGGTTTCAACGCAGCCCGGCGCTGGGCTGGCAGTTGGTCGCAGACTGGGTGCTGATCAACGGTGGACTGTCCGCGCTGGGCGCGCTGCTGGCCGCGGCGCATCCGCTGACGGTGGTCACCGCCTTCGTCGCCGCGCCCATCACCTCGCTCAACCCCACGATCGGTGCCGGCATGGTGACAGCGGCGGCGGAAATTTTCCTGCGCAAACCCCGCGTGGGCGACTTCGCCGCCCTGCGCCATGCGACTACGCGCCTCTCGGGCTGGTGGACCAACCGCGTCTCACGCACCCTGCTGGTGTTTCTGCTGAGCACGCTGGGTTCCGCGGCAGGCACTTATATTGCGGGTTTCAGAATCTTCGACCGCCTCTCCGGCTGAACGCCTGATCGGCCCGGGGCAGCGCGAGCAAACCATGTGGACCTTGGCTTCGGAGGAGCGCTCGTGACCTGGCTGCCCAATGCCCTGACCGCGATCCGCTTGCTGCTGGTGCTGCCCATCATGGCGCTGCTGGCCTGGGGTGGCGCTGCCGCGCACTGGTGGGCCTTCGGGCTGTTCCTGGTGGCGGCGCTGACCGACTACTTCGACGGCTGGGCGGCGCGGCGCTTCGACTGCGCCTCCAATATCGGCCTGTTCCTCGATCCACTCGCCGACAAGGTGTTCGCCAATCTGTTGCTGGTGTACCTCGCCTGCCGCGCGCCGGACTGGGTGCCGCTGTGGATGGTGCTGCCGCTGCTCGGACGCGAATTCGCGGTACAGGGATTCCGCAGCCTGGCACCCTGCGTCGGGGTCGTTATCGGTACCGGCCAGCTCAACAAGCTCAAACTGGTATTCCAACTGATCGCCTGCGGCACGGCGCTGGCCGGCCTGGGCTGGAGCGCGGCCGCGGCGCTGCTGCAACCCTTGACCTGGCTCGCGCTGGCGCTGGCGCTGGCCGCCGGCCTGTGGTCCATGTACACCCTGTTCCGCGACCACGCCGATCTGTGGCGGCGGACCCCGCTGGTGATGGAACAACGCTGAACTCCGCCCCGGCGGCGCTTTCGGGCACCGACCGGGGCGGACGCCGGTCAGGCAGCGCCGAGAATCTTCTCCAGGCGCTTGCGCATCACCGCGTAATAGACCACCGGGATCACGATCAGGGTGAGCACGGTGGAAACGGAGATGCCAAAGATCAGCGCCACCGCGAGGCCGGAGAAGATCGGGTCGTCCAGGATGAAAAAGGCCCCGGCCATGGCCGCCAGGCCGGTCAGGGTGATCGGCTTGGCGCGCACCGCGGCGGAACGGATCACCGCCTCCTCGAACGCCAACCCGGCCCGCAGCTCCTGGTTGATGAAGTCGACCAGCAGGATGGAGTTGCGCACGATGATGCCGGCGAGGGCGATCATCCCGATCATCGAGGTGGCCGTGAACTGGGCCCCGAGCAGGGCATGGCCGGGCATGATGCCGATCACGGTCAAAGGGATCGGGGCCATGATGATCAGCGGTACCAGGTAACTGCGGAACTGTGCGACCACCAGCAGGTAGATCAGGACCAGCCCCACCGAGTAGGCAATCCCCATGTCGCGGAAGGTCTCGAACGTGACCTGCCACTCGCCGTCCCACTTGAGCGAATACTCGTAGGGATTCTCCGGCGGCGAGAACAGCCGCTGGTCCAGATCGTCCCGGCCGCTGAGCCTGGACCGGATGTCGAACATGCCGTACAGCGGCGAGTCGGTCGCACCGGCCATGTCGCCGGTGACATAGACCACCGGCAGCAGGTCCTTGTGATGAATGCTGTAGGCGCGCGACGACGCGGTCACGTCGACCAGATCGGACAGGGGCACCAGCTGGCCCGACTGGCTGCGCACCCGCAGCGCCAGTACCTGCTGCAGGTCGGCCTTGTCGGCCTCGGCGTAGCGCACCCGGATCGGCACCGCGTACTTGTACTTCTCGCCGTGCACGAAGGCCATGTCCTCGCCGTCGAGCACGGTCGCCAGGGCCTGGGCTATCTCGCCCTGGGACACACCCAGGGTGGCGGCCTTGACGCGATCCACCAGGATCACCTGCTTGTCCGATGGGTACTCGACCGAATCGTCGATGTCGATGATGTCCGGCGTCGTTTC
>JBFZDU010000480.1:0-3940 GCA_041307205.1 Gammaproteobacteria bacterium
AGCGCGCCATCGGCCAGCAGCATGCGCTCGAATTCGCGGATCCGGCGCAGCTCCTGTTCGAGGTCGGCGTCGCTCCAGCCGCCGAGCACCCGCTGCTCGATTGGGCACTGATACCAACCGCCGAACAGGATGGCGATCTCCCCGGCCGCCGGCAGCACCCGCCAGAAGCGCCAGTTGCGCGGCCGGTCGCGTTCCTCGTCGGTCTCGTCCCAGAAGGCGTGCACCTGCAGGTCGCGGGCGTCCAGCCACTCGGTGAGCCGGTTCACCACCTCGCCTTTGCCGGCGCCTTCCATGCCCGCCACCAGCACGATCACGGGTATGCCCGCCGCCTTGGCGCGCTGCTGCGCGTCGAGCAACTGGGTACGCAATTCCGGTAGCTGCTCCTTCCACGCGGTCTTGCTGAGTTTTCGTCCCACCTTGACGGCTTCGAACATGTGCTTGGTCCCCTTGCAGACAGGGCCATATTGGCGGCCGCGGGCGGCGGAAACTTTGAGACGGGTCAAACGCGGGCCGCGGGGCGCGGCCGACCCGCTTCGTCCAGGGCCACGTAGGTCAGGGTCGACTCGGCGACGCGGTGCAGCCGCGGATCGTCGAACTGGCGCGCGGCGTAGACCTGCACCTCGATGGTGATCGAGGTATTGCCGACCCGTGCGACCCGCGCGTAGCAGCTCACCAGGTCGCCGACCAGCACCGGCGCGATGAAGCGGAAGTCCTTGACCGCCACGGTGGCGACCCGGCCGCGGGTCTCGCGCACCGCCAGCACCGAGCCGGCGATGTCCACCTGCGACATGATCCAACCGCCGAAGATGTCGCCGCGATGGTTGGTGTCGGCCGGCATGGCGGCGACCCGGTAGGTCAGTTCGTAAGTGGCGGCGAGTTCCTTGGGGCGGTCCAGGGGCATGGTGGGGATATGGCCTCGATGGTCGCGGAGCGGTGCCGGCCCGGCAGTGCGGCCGGGTCGGCACAGGTTAGCAAAGGCACCGGGGTCAATGCCCGGCATAGAGTTGTTCGGTGATCTGCCGGTAGTGGGTCAGGATCTCGTTGCGCCGCAGCTTCAGGGTTGGGGTCATGAAGCCGTTCTCCGGGGTCCAGGGGTCGCGCACCACCGCCAGGCCATGGACCTGGGCATGGCCGGGGAAGGCCGCGAGCCGGCGCTGCAGGCGCTCCAGCATCAGGCTGCGCACCTGGTCGTTGCAGCAGGTCGCCTCGTTGGCCGGGTCGAGCCGCAGGCCGCTCGCCAGGCTGGCGAACTGTTCGGGGTTGGGGACCACCAGCGCCGACAGGTAGGGCCGACCCTCGCCGATCAGGATCACCTGGTCGAACATCCCATCCAGCACGATGGCGTTCTCCATTTCCGCCGGCGGCACCTTCTCGCCAGTGGACAGCACGATGATCTCCTTCAGCCGTCCGGTGATGCGGATGCGCCCGGCCGCGTCCAACTCCACCTTGTCCCCGGTGTGCAGCCAGCCCTCGGCATCGATCAGCTGATCGGTCGCCGCCGGGTCGTGCCAATAGCCCGGGGTCAGGCTCGGGCTGCGGGTCAGCAGTTCGCCGCGCTCGTCGACCCGGATCTCGACCCCGGCGAGCGGCGGACCGACGGTCTCGGGCGCGTTGTCCTCGAGGCGGTTGGCGGCGATCACCGGGCTGGTCTCGGTCAGGCCGTAACCCTGCACCACCGGGATCCCGAGCCCGATGAAGAAACGCGCGATCTCCGGCGCCAGCGCGGCACCGCCGCAGACCGTGAACCGCAAGCGGCCCCCGAGGCGGGCGCGCACCTGCTTGGCCACCAGCCGGTCGAGCAGCGGTGCCAACAGCTGGCGCGGGCGCCAGGGGCCGGCCCGGCGGCGCTGTTGATGACCTTCCCAGCCGATGTCGACTGCTGCCTGGAACAGCCGGCGCTTGAGGTTTGGGCTGGCGGCCAACTGGTCGCTGATCTTGCGATACACCCGCTCGAAGATCCGCGGCACCGAGATCATCAGGGTCGGCTTGACCGCGACCAGGTCATCCGCCAGCTGGGCGATGCCGCGGGTATAGGCGATCGCCGAGCCCGTGACCAGGGGCAGGTAATAACCGACGGTGCGTTCGAGCGTGTGCGACAGCGGCAGGAAAGACAATAACAGGTCGTCCGGCCGCACCTCGAAGCGCGCCAGGCAGGCGTGGATGTTCCACAGGATATTGCGGTGGGTCAGCATCACGCCCTTGGGGCGCCCGGTGGTGCCCGAGGTGTACACGATGGTGGCCAGGTCGTCCGGGGCGATCGACTGGTGTGCCAGCTCGGCGCGCGCCAGCCCGAGCCAGGCGGCGACCGGTTGGGGCTCGTCGTCGGGCGCCACTGGGTCGAGCGTCAGTACCCGGCGCAGGCTGGGGAAACGGTCGCGCAGGTCGCGCAGCGCCGGCCATTGCGTGGTCGATTCCAACAGCAGCAGTCTGATCCCGGCGTCCGCCAGGATCCAGGCGATACCCTCGGCACGATCGTTGGGATAGAGCGGCACCGTGACCAGGCCCAGGCCGAGCGCGGCCTGGTCGAACACCACCCATTCCCAGCGGTTGCGGCACAGGATGGCGACGCGATCGCCGGGCTCCAGGCCCTCGCGTTCGAGTGCCGCCTGCCAGCGCCGCACCGCGGCGACGGTCTCGCCCCAGCTGTAGTCGCGCCAGCGCTGGGTCTGGGCGTCGAATTGAACGTAAGCGGGGTGCTCGGCCGACGCGGCCGCGCGGGCGCGGAACACCGCCGGCAGGGTGTCGGCCTGGTCCAACCCGATTGCCCATGGATTCGTTGCCATAGCCAGTTCCTCCCCCATCGCTTGGTACTTGCCGGGCTCAGGTCACGGCGGCCCAGCCGTCGTCGGCGTGGAAATGTTCGCCGTGCGCCCGCTCCAGTTGTTGCAGCCGGTCCCGGACCTGGGTATCGCCGCGGCGGTGCGCGTAGTGCAGCGGGCCGCCGCGGAAGGGCGCGAAGCCGGTACCGAAGATCACCCCGGCATCGAGCAGGTCCGGGTCGCTCACCACACCCTCGCGCAGGCAGGCCACCGCTTCGTTTACCAACCGCAGCACCAGCCGGTCGGTGAGGTCCGCCGGGGTCTGGTAGGCGTGCGGGGGCCTGGGCTTGGCGGCGCGGCCGTTGCGCCAGGGGTAGAAGCCGCGACCGCTCTTGCGGCCCAGATCGCCCCCGGCCACGAGCGCGCGCAGGCGTTCGGGCACCGGATTGTGCAAGGTCTCGGTCATCTTCTCGGCGACCGCCAGGCAGATGTCGAGTCCCACGGTGTCCGCCAGTTCGATCGGTCCCAGCGGCATGCCGAAGTCGACCGCCGCGCGATCGATCACGGCGCCGGGCACACCCTCCTCGAGCAGTTCCACCGCCTCCAGCAGGTAGGGCATCAAGACGCGGTTCACCAGGAAGCCGGGGCTGCTGCGGGTGGGCAGCGGCAGCTTGTCGATGTGCCGGACGAAGGCCGCGGCGCGGCGCAGCATCGCGGGTTCGGTGGCGGCGTGGCCGACCACCTCGATCAGCTGCATCTTGGCGACCGGGTTGAAGAAATGCAGCCCGACGATGCGCCCGGGCCGCTGCAGCCGGGCGCCGAGGATCTCCAGCGGGATGCTGGAGGTGTTGCTGGCCAGCAGCGCGTCGGCGCGCAGCCGCGGCTCCAATGCGGCGTACAGGGCCTGCTTGGCGGCGACGTCTTCGAAGATCGCCTCGATCACCACGTCGGCCAGCGGCACACCGTCGCCGCGGTGGTCGGGCATCAGGCGATCGAGTGCGGCCTGGACCTGGTAGCGGTCCTTGAGCTGGTGCTGAAACAGGGCGTGGGCACGCTGCAGGGCGCGGGCCAGGTAGGCGGGTGCACGATCCTGCAGGGTGACGCGGCAACCGCGCAGCGCGCACCAGGCGGCGATGTCGCCACCCATGGTGCCGCCGCCGACCAGGTGCACATGCCGCGGC
>JBFZDU010000481.1:0-6431 GCA_041307205.1 Gammaproteobacteria bacterium
CCGCCGCCGCCTTGCCCTTGCCGCCGCGCCGCTGCGCCTGATAGACGGTCAACGGCTGGCGCTTGGCATAGCCGAGGTGGGAGAGGGTCACGACCACGTCCTCCTCGGTGATCAGGTCCTCCATGGTGAGGTCTTCCTGGCTCTCCAGGATCACCGTGCGCCGGGCATCGCCGAACTGTTCGCGGATCTCCAGCAACTCGCCGCGGATTACCGCCATCAGTTTCTCGGGACTGGACAATATCTCAAGAAGTTCTGCAATTTTCTTCAATATCTCTTCGAATTCATTTATTATTTTATCCTGCTCAAGCCCGGTAAGCTTTTGCAGGCGGAGATCCAGGATGGCTTGGGCCTGAATTTCCGTCAGGCGATAGCCGTCCGCCGTCAGGCCGAAATCGGCCGACAATTGCTCCGGCCGCGAGGCATCGGCCCCGGCGCGTGCCAGCATGGCCTCCACCGCGCCCGACTGCCACAGCCGTTCGCACAAGGCCTTCTTGGCCTCGGCCGGGCTGGGCGCCGCCTTGATCAGGGCGATCACCTCGTCAATGTTGGCCAGTGCCACCGCCAGGCCTTCCAGCAGGTGCGCTCGCTCGCGCGCCTTGCGCAGGTCGAACAGGGTGCGGCGGGTCACCACCTCGCGGCGATGGCGGATGAAATACTCGATCAGGTGCTTGAGATTCAAGGTGCGTGGCTGACCGTCCACCAGCGCCACCATGTTGATCCCGAACACGCTCTGCAGCTGGGTGTGCTGGTAGAGATTGTTCAGCACCACCTCGGCCACCTCGCCGCGGCGCAGCTCGATCACCATGCGCATGCCGTCCTTGTCGGACTCGTCACGCAGTTCGGTGATGCCCTCGACCTTCTTTTCCTTGACCAGTTCGGCAATTTTTTCCAGCAAGCGCGCCTTGTTCACCTGGTAAGGCAGTTCGGTGACGACAATGCGCAGTTTGCCGTTGTCCATGTCCTCGATCTCGGACTTGGCACGCACATAGATCCGGCCACGGCCGGTGCGGTAGGCCTCATGCACCCCGCGGACGCCGTTGATGATACCGGCAGTGGGAAAATCCGGACCCGGGATCAGCGTCATCAGTTCGGCGATGGTGGTCTCGGGGTTGTCGATCAGCGCCACGCAGCCGTCGATCACTTCGGTCAGGTTGTGTGGCGGGATGTTAGTCGCCATGCCGACCGCAATGCCCGCCGAGCCGTTGATCAGCAGGTTCGGGATCCGCGCCGGCAGGACGGCCGGTTCATGCTCCGACTCGTCGTAGTTCGGGGTGAAATCGACCGTTTCCTTGTCGATATCGGCAAGCAGTTCGTGCGCGATCTTGGACATGCGCACTTCGGTATAACGCATGGCTGCCGGCGAATCGCCATCCACCGAACCGAAGTTGCCCTGCCCATCGACCAGCATGTAGCGTAGCGAAAACGGCTGCGCCATCCGCACGATGGTGTCGTAGACCGCAGTGTCGCCGTGCGGGTGGTACTTACCGATGACGTCACCGACCACGCGGGCGGATTTCTTGTAAGGCTTGTTCCAGTCGTTGCCCAGTTCGCCCATGGCGAACAGCACCCGGCGGTGCACTGGTTTGAGACCGTCGCGCACGTCCGGCAGGGCCCGCCCGACGATGACGCTCATGGCGTAGTCGAGGTAGGACTGCTGCATCTCGTCTTCGAGATTGACGGAAAGGACTTCCTTGGCGAATTCGGTCATGGCGGTCTCGGTAAGCCTCGGGCCCCGCGGCGGTTCGCGCCTCTCGTTCTGCGGGCGATTTTAAGAGCGGAAGAATAACATAGCGATGTAGCCGCCCAGGACAAAAAATGCCCGAAAACGCCTGACAGCCCGCCAAAGCGGCAAGGCAGGGCAAAGCCGACCCAATTTTCACGCTTGGCGGAATGGCAACCCCCTATTGGGCCATGAGGCGGGCAATTTTCTCCCGATCCGGTTTGAGCACCACCCCCTGCTCGGTGACGATGGCATCCACCAGCTCGGCCGGAGTCACGTCGAACACCGGGTTCCAGGCGTCCGCACCCGGGGCGCCGACGCGCCGCCCGCCGCAAGCAAGCAGTTCCTGCGGGTCACGCTCCTCGATCGGTATCTCGGCGCCCGTGGCGACACCCAGATCGATGGTCGAGGTCGGGGCCACTACCATGAACTTCACCCCGTGATGGCGTGCCACCACCGCCAGGCCGTAGGTGCCGATCTTGTTTGCGACATCGCCGTTGGCCGCGATGCGGTCGGAACCCACGATGGCCCAGCCGATGCCGCCGGCCTGCATGCGTGCCGCCGCGGCGCCGTCGGCGATCAGCGATACTGGGATCGCATCGCGCAGCAGCTCCCAAGCCGTGAGCCGCGCACCCTGCAGCCACGGCCGGGTCTCGTCGGCGTACACCCGCGTGATCCGCCCCGCGGCATAGGCGCTGCGGATCACCCCCAGTGCCGTGCCATGTCCCCCGGTGGCCAGCCCGCCGGTGTTGCAATGGGTAATGACCGCCGTCGGACCGCTGATCAACGCGGCCCCCAGTTCGCCCATGCGGTGATTGGCCGCGATGTCCTCTTCGTGAATGCACCGGGCCGCGGCGAACAAGGCCGGCTCGGGGTCCTGCGGCCCCAGTTGCAGCAGCACGCCACGCATCCGCTCGATCGCCCAGAACAGATTGATCGCCGTGGGTCGGGCCGCGGCCAGGATTTCCAGGTCGGGCTGCAGGGCGGCGGCCCACCCGGCACCGGCCTCGGCGTAGCGCCGTCGTGCCGCCAGGACTATGCCATAGGCCGCGGTGATACCTATGGCCGGGGCACCGCGCACCACCATCGCATGGATCGCCGCCGCGGTGTCCGCCGCATCCATGCACAGCACGAAACGCTCCTCGTGCGGCAACACCCGTTGGTCGAGCAGGTACAACTGGCCGTCATGCCACAAAATGGCGCGGTTGGCATCGGCCGTTATTCCGGGATTGGCAATTTTCATTCGTTCATACTCAGTGGCAGATTTGGCGACCAGTTTAACGGGAGGCCGTAAAGGTGCATGTCGATACGCTGCTCCACGCCCGGTGGGTGATCCCCATCGAGCCCCCTGGCCAAGTCCTGGAACACCACTCGGTGGCCGTCACCGACGGCCGCATCGCCGCCGTGCTGCCAACGGCCCAGGCGCGCTTGCAACTGAGCGCCGCGCACCAGGTGGAACTGCCCGGCCACACCCTGCTGCCCGGCCTGGTCAACGCCCACACCCACACGGCCATGACCCTGTTCCGCGGCCTGGCCGACGACCTGCCGCTGATGACCTGGCTGCAACAGCATATCTGGCCGGCCGAACAGCGCTGGGTGCATGAGGAGTTTGTCGCCGACGGTTCGCGTCTGGCCGTGGCGGAGATGCTGCGCGGCGGGACCACCTGCTTCAATGACATGTATTTTTTCCCGAACGTCACCGCCCGGGTGGCCGCGCAGGCCGGCATGCGCGCTGTCGTCGGGCTGATCGTGATCGACTTCCCCTCGGCCTGGGCAGACAACCAGGATGGCTACTTCGCCAGGGCGATCGAGGTGCACGATCACTATCGCAACCATCCACTGGTGCGAACCGCCTTCGCGCCGCATGCGCCCTACTCCGTTTCGGACCTGCCCCTGACCCGGGTGCGCAAACTGGCCGACGAACTGGAACTGCCGGTGCATATGCACGTCCACGAAACCGCCGATGAGGTGCAGCGGGGCATTGCCGATCACGGCCAGCGCCCCTTGGCCCGCCTGGACGCGCTTGGGCTGGTGTCGCCGGCACTGGTCGCAGTGCACATGACCCAACTGAGCGGGGAAGAAATCGAACGCCTGGCCGCAGCAGGCGCCCACGTGGTGCATTGCCCGGAATCCAACCTGAAGCTCGCCTCCGGTTTCTGCCCGGTGCAGCGCCTGCTCGATGCCGGCGTCAACGTCGCCCTGGGTACGGATGGGGCGGCGAGCAACAACGATCTCGACCTGTGGGGGGAACTCCGCACCGCCGCCCTGCTGGGCAAGGGCGTGGCCGGCGACGCCCGCGCGGTACCCGCCTTCCAGGCCCTGCAGATGGCGACCCTGAACGGTGCCCGGGCGCTGGGACTGGCCGACGAAATCGGATCGCTGTTGCCGGGCAAAGCGGCGGACCTGGTCGCGGTGGACCTCGGCCACCCCGAGACCAGCCCCGTGTATCACCCGGTTTCGCAACTGGTTTACGCCCTGGGACGGCACCAGGTAACGGACGTCTGGGTCGCCGGCGTGCCGGTGCTGCGCCGGGGTGAACTGACCACGCTGTCCGCCGCGGGCGTGGGGGCGCACGCCGCCGCCTGGGCAAGCCGGATCGCAGGCGCGGATTGAACCCTGCGCGGGAATATACTGTTCGCCAACCCGCAGTCCGAGGAGCCACCCATGCCGCACGCCCACAACGTCGATCACGCCGAGGTCCGAAAATTCGAGGAACTGGCCGCCCGCTGGTGGGACCCCAACAGCGAGTTCAAGCCGCTACACGCGATCAACCCGTTGCGGCTGGACTATATCGACCAGCGGGCGGGCGGGCTCGCCGGCAAGCGCGTGCTGGACGTGGGCTGCGGCGGCGGACTGCTGTCCGAGGGCATGGCGGCGCGCGGCGCCACGGTCAAGGGCATAGACATGGGCGAGGCGCCCTTGGAAGTTGCCCGGATGCACCTGCTCGAATCCGGCCAGGAAGTCGACTACGAACGTATCCCCGTGGAACGCCTGGCCCACGAGATGCCGGCCCACTACGACGTCATTACCTGCATGGAAATGCTGGAGCACGTACCAGACCCCGGCTCGGTGGTGCGCGCCTGCGCGACCCTGGTCAAGCCCGGGGGCCACGTGTTCTTCTCGACCATCAACCGCAACCCCAAGTCCTACCTGTTCGCCATCATTGGCGCGGAGTACCTGCTGCAACTGTTGCCGCGCGGCACCCACGACTATGCCAAGTTCATCAAGCCCTCGGAGCTGGCTGGCTGGGTCCGCGAGGCCCAGCTGGAGAGCGCCGACATGACCGGCCTGACCTACAACCCGCTGACCCGGGTGTATCGGCTGGACCGGCACGATGTCGACGTGAACTACATGCTCTGGACGCGGCGACCCGCCTGAGCGTTGCGGTATTCCATGGCGCCACTGCAGCAAGCCCGCGCCGTGCTGTTCGATCTGGACGGCACCTTCGCCGACACCGCACCCGACTTGGCCTATGCCCTTAACCAGACCCTCGCGGCCTTCGGCGCTGATCCCCTGCCCTTCGTCCGCATCCGGCCAGTCGTATCGCACGGCGGCGCGGCACTGGTCCGACTCGGCTTTGGCCTCGAACCCGGCGATCCCGGGTTCGACGAACGGCGTGAGTATCTGCTCGCTGTCTACCGGGCCAACCTGTGCCGCGAGACCCGCCTGTTCGACGGCATGGCCGAGGTGCTGGACGCGCTCGAACGCCATGGCCGCCCCTGGGGCATAGTCACCAACAAGCCGGCCTGGCTGACCGATCCCCTGATCGAGGCCATGGGCCTGACCGCGCGCGCCGGCTGCATTGTCAGTGGCGACACCTGCGTGCACCGCAAGCCGCATCCCGAACCCATACTGCGTGCCTGCCGCGACTTGGCGGTGGCGCCGGCGCAGACGGTCTATGTGGGCGATGCCGACCGCGACATGATCGCCGGACGTGCCGCCGGGACCGCGACGGTCGCCGCACTGTTCGGCTACATCCTCGACGACGAGGATCCCGCCGACTGGGCGGCCGATCACCGCATCGGCCATGCGCGCGAACTGCTGGCCCTGCTCGGACTCAACCCGGTCGATGCCCTGACCTGTGGCTGACTGGGACTTCCCCAATGCCGCCACCCCGCCCGGTTCGGGACCCTACTACGTGGTCCGCTTCTCACCCGCCCCGCAGCGCGACCGCCTGGCGCAGCTGTTCGCCTGGCGCGCCGAACTGACCCATATCCTGGCGCAGGCCAAGGACCCCGGCGTGGCCCGGATCAAACTGGACTGGTGGCGCGACGAACTGGCCCGGGCACGCGGCGGCACAGCCCGGCACCCACTCGCCGTGGCGTTGGCGCCCTTACTGCAAGAATACAGCGACCTGCAACTCTGGCACGGCATGCTCGACGCCACCGCGGCCGATGTCCGTCTGCAACAGCCTGCCGACCACGCCGCCTTCGCCGCGCACTGCGATCGGCTCGGCGGCGCCCTGGGCGAATTGCTGGTCGGCACCCCGGGTGCGTGCGCCGAAGAAGTCGCGGCGGCCCGCCGTTGTGGCGCTTACCACGAAGGGGTAACGCGCCTGCGCGATCTGGCGCTGCATCTGCGCCGTCAACACTGCCCCGTGCCACGGGAGCTGCTCCAGGCCGCCGGCCTGGGCCGGCTGGAGCGGGCCGCGCCGGACCGCCTGGCCGCCAGCCTCGAGCGCGCGCTGGCGCCCCTGGCGGAGGCGGTCACG
>JBFZDU010000482.1:0-12291 GCA_041307205.1 Gammaproteobacteria bacterium
TTCATGCTGCACGGCCACGTGTGGCAGCGGGATCCGTTCGTCTGCCCCGGCCAGACCGACCTCGGTCTGGAGGGTCGTTGCGATCCGGACACGCCGGTGCCTTCGCTTGCCCTGGGTGACAACCCGCAGGGCAAGTGGATGGGTGGCCAGGAAGGCATGGGCCACGTCTACGGCTACTGGCCGATCCTGTTCACGGCCGGTGGTACCGGTGCGGTGACGGGTGACTACCTGTTCCGTGACTACGCGCCCAACGGCAGCCGCAACGGCATGTTCGGCATCCTGCGGGTGCAGTAAAGGCCTGAGGGAGTCATAAGCAGAAGACCGGACCCCTTCGGGGGTCCCTTGAGGGCGCGGTTCGTAAGGACCGCGCCCTTTTTCGTCTGTGCCCGGATACCCGCTCAATGTATCGACCGCTCACAATGGGGCGGATTTCAGTTCGGCGTGGGTCACCGGTCACCGGTCACCCCGGGTCCAGTCGCGAACCGGGACCCGGGCAGGGGCGTGCCGGCCTCGGCTTGCGCGGGGCGGCCGGCGCCGCCGGCGGGTTGGGGATCATTCCCCAGGGCTTGTTCACGCCGGTGCCGCCCGGTGGGGCATCATCCCCACTTACCTCTGTAGCGACCTTGGTGGCGACTGCGCCAGAGCAATGAATGCGCTGAAAAAACAATTGGTTGAAGTCCAGTGCTGGCGCAACAGCCGTTGGCACGACATCTGCTTTTGTGTTTCCTGGGCCTGGGTCATGCACGCGCCCGCCGCAGGCGGCGTGGTGCGCGAGCGCCCTGCAATGCATTTATCCCAACTCGTAACGGTGGCGCTGCTGCGTCGCACGGGGGTGGCTATGGCTGATCGACTGGAACTTGCGCGCCACCGGCCCCCCGGCATCCGACGCCGCCCGCCCGCAGGGGTGCCGGTGCGACCAGCCGCCCACGGCGCGGCGGGAAGCGCGCCACGCTGCCGGCCTGGTGGACTGTCCGGTACGGGTTGAACCGCGGCCGGGTCAGGCGTCGGTCACTGCCCGTACCTCGGGTTCGGGAATGACCAGCAGGGGGCGGGCCAGGCTGCGTTGGACCTGTTCCAGGGTGCTGCCGCGCAGCCGGTCGCGCCAGCCGTTGCGCCCGGCGCTGGGCATCACCACCAGGTCGGCATCCAGCCCCGTCGCCTGGGTGAGGATGGTGGTGGACACGGCCCCGACGGTCTGGCGCCGTTCCCAGGCGACGCACTCGTGGCGCGGCAGCACATAGGGGGGCGGGTCGTCGCTGCCCACGTACAGGGTGACCGCGTGCAGTCGGTCCGGGCACAGCGGCAGAAGCCAGTCGCCGACCCGGGCGATGGCGTCCCGCGCATCGGGTTCATGGTCCAGGGCCAGCAGCAGCCGCCGCAGCCGCGGCTGCCCCGAAGCCTCGTCGAGCAGGCTCCGGCTGCCCCTGGGCAACAGCAGCAGGTTGCACCTGGCCTGCCGCAGCACCCGGATACAGACCGGTTGGCGCCAGCGCCAGCCCGATCCCGCCTGAGGCGCTGTTCCGAGCACCACCAGATCGGCGGGATGGCGGGCGAGGTGGTCGAGTATTCCCAGGGCCGGCTCCTGGTCGCGCATCGCGACCTTGCTGACGGCGATCCCCAACTGCTCCGCCACCGCGGTCTTGGGTGCGGCGGCCGCCAGGCGGCCCCAGCGTGCCAGGGTGGCGCGCACGCCCGGGAAGCGCTCCCAGCGCACCGCGTCGCGCGATGCGGTGCCGACGTGCAGCAGGGTCAGTTCGGTGGGGCCGGTCAGCGCCAGGGCGAGGGCGTGGTGGAAGGCCTGCAGACTGGCGGGCGAGAGGTCGGTGGCGCACAGGATGCGCAGGGGGGCGGTGCGCCGCAGGTTCATCGTGGGGAGTGCCGTCTACTCGCCGCTGGTCCTGGGCGCGCAGCATAGCAGGGCCGCGGCGCCCTGCGCAGGTCGGTGGCGTCATCCTCTATAGTTACCCCTGGAACCGGCTGCCGGAGACCTCCGATCTTTACCTTCGCCAAGTACCCTTGCCCCTGCTGCGGCCACCGCGTGTTCGACCATGCCCCGGGCTTTCATCACTCCTGCCCGATCTGCGGCTGGGAGGACAATTTGGTGCAGCTGCGCTTTCCCACCATGCCGGGCAGCTGCAACCGGGTCAGCCTGGAAGAGGGGCAACGGAATTTCCTGGCCTACGGGGCCGCCGAGCGGCGTTACCTGGGCGCGACCCGGGCGCCGGTCGAGGGCGAGCCGATCGAGGCCGGCTGGCGGCCGCTCGACGCGCGCATCGACAACATCGAGGAGCCGCAGCGCGGCCAGAACTACGCCGAGACCTACCCCTACGAGGACACCACGCTGCTGTACTACTGGCGCGCGACCTATTGGCGGCGCATGGCCAGCTGACCGGCCGGGTTGCCGGTAGCGCACCTCCCCAAGGCGCCACCCCCAGGAGCGGCGCCCCCGCCGCGATCCGGGCTCAGGCACCAGGCCATCGGGCCGGGGGCGGCCCTCCTACAACCGACCCGGTAGGCACAGCGTGTTGCAGGAGCGGCGCCCCCGCCGCGATCGGCCGTTCAATCCACCATCAACGGCGGTTGATCCAGCAGCTCCAACTGGTGGCGCAGGTCGTCGAGGTGGCCTTCCCAGTAGTGCGGGGTGCCGAACCAGTGGAAAGCGGGCGGGAAGGCCGGGTCGTCCCAGCGGCGCGCCAGCCAGGCGGCGTAGTGGATGAAGCGCAGCGCGCGCAGGGGTTCGATCAGCCCCAGCTCGCGGCTGTCGAAGGGCCGGAACAGCCGGTAACCGTCCAGCAGGTGCCCGAGTTGCGCCGCCAGGTCGGCGCGCTCCCCCGACACCAGCATCCACAGGTCCTGGACCGCCGGACCCATGCGGCAGTCGTCGAGATCGACGAAATGCGGGCCGGCGTCGGTCCACAGGATATTGCCGGGGTGGCAGTCGCCGTGCAGCCGGATCGGGCGCGGCGCCAGTTCGGCCCAGCGCTCCTCGATCCGCCCCAGCAGTTCGTCGGTCAGCGCCCGGTAGCGGACCCGGTACTCGGGTGGCAGCAGGGGCGAGTCCAGCAGTTCGGCGGCCGGGGCCCGGCCGAAACTCGTCGCGTCCAGGGTCGGGCGGTGCCGGAACGGCCGGGCGGCGCCGAGCTGGTGGATGCGCCCGAGCAGGCGGCCGGTCCAGGCGAGGCGCTCCGGCGTGTCCAGGTCGGGCCAGCGCCCGCCCTGGCGCGGGTACAGGGCGAACCTGAACCCGGCGTGCCGGTGCAGGGTCTCCCCGGCCGCGTCCGGCAGCGGTGGCACCACCGGGATCTCGGCCGCGGCCAACGCCAGGGCAAAGGCATGTTCCTCGCGGAGCGCCGCGTCGCTCCAACGCTCGGGGCGGTAGAACTTGGCCACCAGGAACTCGCCACCACCCGGCAGCGGGGCCTCCAGGCCCAGCTGTACCACCCGGTTCTCGTAGCTGTTGAGGGCCAGCAGCCGGCCGTCGGTGCGGAACCCGCAGCCATCCACCGCAGCCAGCATCAGATCTGGGGTGAGGTGATCGTAGGGGTGGCTCACGGCCGGACCGCCGTCGCGCCCGCTCAATCCTGGGTCAGCCGGCGTTCGGCTTCGCGGTATTTTTCCGCGGTCTTGTCGATGATCTCCTGCGGCAGCGTCGGGGCGGGCGGCGTCTTGTCCCAGTCCAGGGTTTCGAGGTAGTCGCGCACGAACTGCTTGTCGAAGCTCGGCGGGCTGCTGCCCGGGCGGTACTGGTCGGCGGGCCAGAAGCGCGACGAGTCCGGTGTCAGCACCTCGTCGATCAGGTGCAGCACGCCAGCGTCGTCCAAGCCGAATTCGAACTTGGTGTCGGCGATGATGATGCCGCGGCTGCGGGCGTAGGCGGCGCACTCGGTGTAGATGCGCAGGCTCAGATCGCGCACCCGGGTCGCCAGCTCGCGGCCGAGCAGTTCGACCGTCCGGGCGAAGTCGATGTTCTCGTCGTGCGCGCCGAGCTCGGCCTTGGTCGAAGGCGTGAAGATGGGCTCGGGCAACGGGTCGGCGAGCTGCAGGCCGGCGGGCAGCTGAATGCCACAGACCGCGCCGGTCTTCTGGTAGTCCTTCCAGCCCGAACCTATGATGTAGCCGCGTACGATCGCCTCGACCGGCAGCGGTTTCAGGCGCTTCACCAGAATCGCACGGTCGCCCAGGGCGGCCCGTTGCGCGGCATCGGGCAGCACCTCGGTCAAGGGGCGGCTGCTCAGGTGGTTGGGCACCAGGTGCCGGGTGCGCGCGAACCAGAAGTTTGCGACCCGGGTCAGCACCTCGCCCTTGCCGGGAATGGGTTGCGGCAGCACCACGTCGAAGGCCGACAGCCGGTCGCTGGTGACGATCAGCAGGTGGTGCGAGTCGACGCCGTAGATGTCGCGCACCTTGCCGCGGTTGAGCAGTTGCAGCTGCGGCAGCTCGGACTGGTACAGGGCCTGGGTCATGACAGCGGGTTCCTGGGCGGGAAAAACGTCTCAGTATACCGAGCCGACCAGGCTGCGGTCAGCCCGGGGATGGCACAGCGCCATCCGGGCAGCGGGCAAGCCATGCTGGCGCCGCTCTTGCCCCGCGGCACCCTTTTGCCAAGACTAAGCGCATCGCCCGCAGTTGCGGGCGTCGGTAACCGTGGAGGGCGCATTGAGCACAGAGGCAGGGCATGACTATCTGGTGGCATTTCGCGGCAGCTTCACCTCGGCGCTGCGCTGGCCCCAACTCGACGCCCTGTGGGAACGGGTGCGGGCGGCACCCAGCGGCTGGTATCTCTATCACGTCGGCGAGCCGCCGCCGCCGCAGCCCGTGGCAGTAGCCCAGCTCGAGGCATTCGTGACCGAGATCGACGCGCTGCTGCGCGCCGAGCACGCCGAGGATTATTGCGGCATCGTCTACGCGGACGATCCGCAGCGGCCGGCGATGATCAAGATCTACGATCCGCACAACCTCGGCGTGGTGTGCGGTTCCAGCAAGCACCCGCCCCTGCCCGGTTGGGTGATGAGCCGCCTGCCACCGGTCGATCTGCCGGCCGCCCAGCGCCCGACCCGCAACCGCCAGCGTTGGTGGCAGCGGCTGTTCGAGCGCAGTCAATAGGCCGGGCCGCGCTCCGCGCCTGCGTCCGGGGGCGACACAAAGCCACCCAGCCCTGTCGGGTGTGAGGAAAAAGGACCGCGCCTGCGGTGCTATGATCCGGCTACGCCGAACGTGGTGCCGCACCCGGTCCCGCGGCAGCGCACCGAGACCGACCGCGATGCAAGACGTGAAGCAGCAGGCCCTGACCGACATCACCCGGGCCGTGATGAACCTCCTCGACGGCTGGAAGCTGGATATCCGCGAAGTACAGGCGATCCTGGCGTTGCCGCCGGACGTGCGCGGTCGAACATTCGCGCGGTTCCGCGACGGTTCGGCGGCCCTGCCGGACGACCCCGCCATACTGCGTCGTGCCAGTTACCTGCTGCGCATCGCCGACTCGTTGCGTACCACTTACCCGCTCAATCCCGAGATGTCGGGGCGCTGGATCCGTCAGCCGCACCGGCGCTTCGGGCGGCGCTCGCCGCTGACCATCATCCTCGATGACGGCGAGAGCGGCTTGATCGCGGTGTTGAGCGAACTGGATTGCACCTTTTCCTGGGACCTCACCGGCTCCAAGCCGGTCACCTACGGGATGCCTTGACCCAGGTCCAACCGGTCCGGGCGCCGCCCACAATGTTTTTGGCGTTTTCGGCCAGCGCCGGGCACAAGGGCTCTGGCCCCAGGGGTCCGAGCTACGGGGTTCTGGACGAGGGGCTTTTTGGCGTTTTGCACACGCCGCCACAACCCTGGAATGGCTTTCGCTACCGCCGTCTGGCGCTTGGCAGATTGGGCGGCTCCGCTGCAAGCTACCGTTAAAGCAGGATTTTTTCCCACGCTCGCGACGCGGGGGCTAGACCCTGCCGGATTGCCCGGCCGCTTGGCTCGCAATCTTCCCACAGAGTTATCCACAGCTTTGCCAAGGCCTGAATCCATTTTGCGTGCCGACCCGAAAGGCGAAACCGTTCACAAAACACGGGCTTGCGCGCCATGCTAGCGTCAGATTTTCGAAAACGCCCAGATTTCGACACCGGGGCCGCGCCGCCGCTGGTGTACGAACGGCCAGGTCCGGGCCGAGTGCTTGTCCGGAAACCCGCAGCGGCCGCCCGGTAACGCCGCTGGCCGCCGGTCATGCCGGCCTGCTATAGTCCGCGACCTTTTCCCGCCGGGCCCAACTTAGTGATCGAAACCCTCCGCAACATCGCCATCATCGCCCACGTCGACCATGGCAAGACCACCCTGGTGGACGAATTATTGAAGCAGTCCGGCACCCTGGGCGACCGCTATGGCACGATCGAACGGGTGATGGACTCCAATGACCTGGAGCGCGAGCGTGGTATCACCATCCTGTCCAAGAACACCGCCATTCGCTGGCGCGACTATCGCATCAATATCGTCGACACCCCCGGGCACGCCGATTTCGGTGGCGAGGTGGAACGCGTGTTGTCGATGGTGGACTCGGTGCTGCTGCTGGTCGACGCGGTCGACGGCCCCATGCCGCAGACCCGGTTCGTCACCCAGAAGGCGTTCAAGCACGGCCTGCGGCCGATCGTGGTGATCAACAAGATCGACCGGCCGGGGGCTCGTGCGCACTGGGTGGTGGACCAGGTGTTCGACCTGTTCGACCGCCTGGGGGCGAGCGATGCGCAACTGGATTTCCCCATCGTCTATGCCTCGGCACTGAACGGCTATGCCGGGCTCGACGCCGAGGTGCGGGCGGGCGACATGACGCCGCTGTTCGAGACCATAGTGCAGCACTGCCCGCCGCCCCCGGTGGATCGCGACGGCCCCTTCCAGATGCAGATATCCACCCTGGACTACAACAGCTACGTCGGTGCCATCGCGGTCGGGCGCATCGCCCGCGGCACGGTTCGGCCCGGTCAACAGATCGTGGTGGCGAAGCATGACGGCGACCGGCACAAGGCACGGGTCGGTCTGGTCTACGGTTACATGGGTTTGCAGCGCTTCGAGGTGGAGTCGGCCAGCGCCGGCGACATCGTGGCTCTCACCGGCATCGAGGCCCCAAACGTCTCCGACACCCTGTGCCATCCGGAGAACGTCGAGCCGCTGCCGCTGCTGACGATCGACGAACCGACCGTGTCCATGACCTTCCAGGTCAACAATTCGCCGTTCGCCGGCAAGGATGGCAAGTACCTGACTTCGCGCCAGCTCAAGGACCGCCTGGAGCGCGAGCTGATCCACAACGTGGCGCTGCGGGTCGAGGAAGGCAACGACCCGGAAAAATTCAAGGTCTCCGGCCGGGGCGAGCTGCACTTGTCCATTCTGCTGGAGAACATGCGCCGCGAGGGCTACGAACTGGCCGTGTCGCGCCCCGAAGTGATCTTCCGGGAGATCGACGGTGCGATCTGCGAGCCCTACGAGCAGCTCACCGTGGACATCGAGGACGTCTGCCAAGGTGCCACCATGGAGGCGCTGGGGATCCGGCGTGCCGATCTCAAGGACATGATTCCGGACGGTCGGGGCCGGGTGCGGCTCGACTATGTGGTGCCGTCGCGCGGCCTGATCGGATTCCAGACCGAGTTCATGACCCTGACCTCGGGCACCGGCCTGATGTATCACGTGTTCGATCACTACGGACCGGCCCAGGCCGGCGGCATAGCGCCGCGCAAGAACGGGGTGATGATCGCCAACGGCACCGGCAAGGTCCTGGGCTATGCCCTGATGAACCTGCAGGAACGCGGGCGGCTGTTCGTCAAGCCGGGCGACGAGGTCTACGAGGGTCAGATCGTCGGCATCCACGCCCGCGACAACGACCTCACGGTCAACCCGCTCAAGGCCAAACAGCTCACCAACATCCGGGCCGCGGGCAAGGACGACAACGTGCTGCTGACGCCACCGCTGGTGTTTTCGCTGGAACAGGCGCTCGAGTTCGTCGCCGAGGACGAGCTGGTCGAGATCACGCCCGCCGCCATCCGGCTGCGCAAGCGCTTCCTCAAAGAGACCGAACGCAAGCGCACCATCCGCGGGGGCTGAGGGCCTGGCGCGCGGGCGCACTGCGGATGCGCATTAACCCGGCCGCGACCGCCTGCTACGCTTGCGATACCGATGTTGGCATGGCCCCGGCGTGACCAGGCGCGGGACGAGACCGTACCACGGTTGTTAAAATCGGGCCTGGTTGTCTTCGTACAGCCACGGTGCCCGCTCGCCAGGGACTTGCAACCAAGTCACTGTCAGCGTGAACAACGATCATTCGATCGAACAGGAGACTGCCGTGCGCCTGACCCGCAGGTTCGTGATCGCGATACTGGCGCTGTCGCCGCTGGCGAGCCTGCCGGCAGCCGCCGCTGACTGGGACATGCCCGGCATGTCCGGTATGTCCGCCTCGCCCTGGACCTGGGCCGCGCCCGGTATGGCGGCGGCGCCGCAGCAGGCCGGTTCGGCGCTGGGCGGAATGGCCGCACAACTGCCCGAGTGGGCGAACAGCGCCGCCCAAGCCATGCAGGGCCAGGCGGGCCAGCCCATGCAGGGTCAGGCCATGCAATCCCTGCCCGGTCAGGCGGCGCAGTCGATGCAGGGTTTCATTCCCTGGGGCCAGGGCAACACCAGCCAGGCCAACCTGCCCTGGGGCCCCGCCATGTCGAACCCGGCGCAGCCGGACCTGAGCGGCAGCTGGCGGGGCAGCGGCGGGGAGTATGTCGAGATCCGCCGCAACAACGCCCGGATCTGGGGCGGCGACCAGCAGTACTGCGATTGTATTTTCATGATCCACGGCAACCGCCTGATCGCCTATAGCCCGGATACCGACGTGGTGCGCAAGTACGAGTTCGCCACGAGCCGCGATCGCTTCGCGCTGCGTGACGAGCGCGGCGAGACCATGGTGTTCATGCGCGCGCGCTGAACCGCCCGCCCGAGGACATAGCGGCCGCGGCGGCGCCCAGCAATCGCTGTAACACCTGGACGGCCCGCGTTACGTCGATACATAGAAAATCATGAATGATCTGTATCCTGACCTCCTGCCTTATGCCATGCACACCCTGCGGGTGGACGACCGCCACACCCTGTATGTCGAGGAGTGCGGCCGGCCGGGCGGTGTTCCGGCGGTGTTTCTGCATGGCGGCCCAGGGGCGGGCTGCGAGCCTTATCACCGGCGCTTCTTCGATCCCGATCGCTACCGTCTGGTGCTGTTCGACCAGCGCGGCGCCGGGCGGGCCACACCCCACGCCGACCTGACCGACAACACCACCTGGGACCTGGTCGCGGACATCGAGCGGATCCGGGTCCATCTGGGGATCGAGCGCTGGCTGGTGTTCGGCGGCTCCTGGGGATCGACCCTCGCCCTGGCCTACGCCCAAACCCACCCCGGGCGGGTGTCAGCGCTGGTGCTGCGCGGCATCTTTCTCTGCCGGCCGCAGGAGATCCAGTGGTTCTACCAGCAGGGGGCGAGCCGGGTCTTTCCCGACTACTGGGCCGATTTCTTGGCGCCCATTCCCGAGGCCGAGCGCCGCGACTTGCTCGGCGCCTACCATCGGGTGCTCACCGGCAGTGACGAAGTGGCACGCCTGGCGGCGGCCAAGGCGTGGTCGGTGTGGGAGGGGCGTACCGCGACCCTGTTGCCGAATCCCGCGGTGGTCGAGCATTTCGGCGGGGCCCACCTGGCCTTGGGCCTGGCGCGCATCGAGTGTCACTACTTCATGCACCAGGCCTTCCTGCGCCCCGATCAATTGCTCCAGGAGGCGGGCCGGCTAAGTGGCATACCGGGCGTCATCGTGCATGGCCGATATGACCTGATCTGTCCGCTGGAGAATGCCTGGGAACTGCACCGGGCCTGGCCGGGCAGCGAGCTGCAGATCGTGCCGGACGCCGGACATTCCGCGGCCGAGCCGGGCACGCGGGCGGCCCTGGTGGCGGCCACCGACCGCCTGGCGCGGGAGCTGGGCTGAGCACGCGTGGCGGTGCGCCTCACCCGGTGGCGGTGAGGCGTGCCGTGAACTCGTCTAGGCGCGACCGGGTCGCGGCATCGATGTCGATGATCTGCAGCCCCGCCCAGTAACTGCCGGGCCGGCCGGCGGTGGTGCGCCACAACACCAGCACCCCGACGCTGAAGCGCTCGTTCTGGCCGTCCGGGCCGACCGCGGCCAGTTCGACCTGATACAGGGTGTCGGACTCCACTGGCAGTGGGGTGATGATCATCACCCCGCCGCGGGACAGGTTGACCACCTGGCCGAGCGGGTTGCCGCTGACCTGGTCATTCAGGTTGGCGCTCCAACCCTCGTCGGTCAGGTCGACTCGGGTGTCTCTGCGTTGCTCCACTGTGTGATTCTCCTGCGCCCCTAGGCGCGCTTCTCCAGTGCCGCCATGGCGCGGCGCAGCGACGACTCCACGTAGGACGATCCCGAGGCGTGCAGGACGTGTGCGCGTTCGCAATCGATCGCGTCCGCCAGTTCCCGCAACGGCAGGGCCAGCGCCTTGGCGCCGGTCTGATCGACGAACAGAAAACGTTGGGTCCGGGCGTTGAACCAGGACAGCTTGACCACATGGTCGGTATCGTTTTCCTGATGAAATACCACCCAGGTCCCGGCCGGTAGCTGCGGCAGACGGTTGACCAGCGATTCGCCGTTGCTGGACAAGGTTACCGGGCCGGCGGGCTCGCTCTCGGGTGCCGCAGCCGCCGCCACGCCTTCGGGCGCGGGCTCGGGCTGGTAGCTCGCGGAAAACAGCTCGAACATGCGTTCCACCTCGGCCTGGTACTGGGGGATCAACTCGCCCAGGCGCCGATTGATCTCGCTCTGCAGGGCCTTGAGGTCGGCGCTGGTCGGGCGGTTGCCTTGCGCCAGGGCGGCGACGAAGCCGCGCATCCGTTCGCCCAGCACCAGGGCGCCGCGCCAGTTGCCGGTGTCGGTATTGCCGTTGTTGCGCAGGTACAGCAGCGTGAGGTAATCGGTCCAGGGGCCGGTAATGAACGACGCATAGCGCGCCGGCGGTTGGGGCATATCCAGGTATTTGCGCGCGGTGCGGGTCGCCTCCTCGCGGGCCTCGTCGAGTCGCGCCTTGCCTTTTTCGGTCTCGACCGTGCGCGCCTCGCGCACTTTCTGGCGTTCGGTGAGTTGCTTGAGGGCGTCGGACAGTTTGTCCTCCAATTCCTGGAACAGCTGGATGGGGTGATCCTTGGCCCGCACGATGCGCTCCACCACCCATTGCAGTTTCGGGTAGACGCCCTGGGTGAGATCGCGCTCGTCGACCCAGCGCGAGCCTGCTTCGATGAGGTCGTCGAACAGGCGGCGTGCCGGGTGTTCGCGGTGCTCGAGGAAGGCGCGGTCGCGTACCGCCAGCTTCAGGTAGGGCGTGTGCAGATGGCTGAGCAGGGCCTTGACGGTATTGCCCAGGCGCTTGTCGTTGAGCATCACCTCGAACAGCATCCCGACAATGTCGATGGTGTCTTCATCGAAGTGGCTGAGTTTGTCGCGGCCGATCTTCTCCTTGACCTGGGCCCGTTGCATGGTCAAGGCGCCGCGGACCCGCTCCAAGAGCGACTTGGATACCGGTGCCTGGCGCGCGCCGGCCTCGAACACCCCGGTTTCGGGCAGGGCACCGGCCGCCTGGACCTGCGGGCTGTCGATGGCGTCCACCACGGCAGCGGCCGGGGCCGGGGTCGCGGGCTCCGGGCGCACGGGTATGCCGCGGGCCGCGCTCTGGCGGGCGCGGCTGGCGGTGAGCAGGTCGCGGATCCGGTCCAGCACCTGGTCGCCGAGTTCGGTGCCGCCGCCGGTCGCCGGCTCGCTGGAAGGGAAGTTCTGTTGTCCTGCCGCCGGCGCCCCCCCTTGGCCTGCCCCTGGCCCCGCA
Organism: Gammaproteobacteria bacterium; assembly: GCA_041307205.1. Lineage (GTDB taxonomy): Bacteria > Pseudomonadota > Gammaproteobacteria > Chromatiales > Chromatiaceae > JARRQB01. The sequence continues at coordinate 11,881 of JBFZDU010000482.1, forward strand.
CCGTAGGCCCGGGCCACCGCCGGTGCGGCATCTGCAGTCGGGTTTTCGGGCTCGGCGTCGGCGCTGGGGCGCGGGACCGGTTGGCCCGGGGCGCGCGTTACCTGGAACTTGAGGTTCGGCAGGATGCCGTTTTCGCGCAAGGTTTCATTCAGCTCTTCGTGCCAGGGCACGGACTTGCGGATCACCTCGCGCTCGAACAGGGTGAACAGGGCGAGCAGCACCTCGCGTTCGACATTGAGGATCTGAGTCGATTTCTCGAACACGCCCGCCAACTGGTGGGGTCCGGCCGGCAGGTCCAGCAGCGGCACGGCGCGGCCGTTGGTCACAACCCCGAGACGCTGCGACAAGGCGTAGTACAGCTCATGGTGGCGTTTGACCGCCTGATCCGAGATGGTCTGCAGGGCCAGGCTG
>JBFZDU010000483.1:0-12968 GCA_041307205.1 Gammaproteobacteria bacterium
ATAGCGAATCGCCGCTGGTGCATATGCCCATCCTGGAGCGCATGTACCGCGCCATCGGCCAGGCCGGCTTCGACGCCGTCCGCACCCTGTTCTTCCCGCAGCCGATCTACCCGACCGGCTGGTGGTCGGCGACGCTCGGCCGCAAGGGCGCCCCGCTGGAGGGCTTCCGCGCCGCAGACGTCGACAGCCGCGGCTTCGAGACCCGCTACTACAACGCCGACATGCACCGCGCCGCCTTCGCGGCACCCGAGTTTTTCCGCCGCGCCGTCGAAACCTGGCGGGGCTGACTGGCGCGCGCTCGGGCTGCGGCAGCCCCGCGAGCGGGCGCCCACTCTAAGCAATAGCGCAGTTGCCGGGGCATAAAAAACGGGCGCCGAAGCGCCCGTCCCAGTTCAGCCGTGGCTGATGATTACAAGCCGGAACCGCGGTTGCCGGTAAACTCGGGGTAGGCCTCCAGGCCGCACTCGGCCAGGTCCACGCCCTCGTACTCTTCCTGTTCGCTGACCCGGATGCCCATCACCAGCTTGATGATCAACCAGGTGACGAAGCTGACGCCGAACACCCAGGCGAAGATCACCCCCAGGCCCAGGGCCTGCGCGCCGAAGCTGGCATCGGCGTTGGTCAGCGGGACCGCCATCAGGCCCCACATCCCGGCCACGCCGTGCACCGAAATGGCGCCGACCGGGTCGTCGACCTTGAGCTTGTCCAGGCTGATGATGGCAAACACCACCAGCACCCCGCCCACCACGCCGATCAGGGTCGCCGCGATCGGGGTTGGGGCGACCGGCCCGGCGGTGATGGAGACCAGGCCGGCCAGGGCGCCGTTGAGGGCCATGGTGAGGTCAGCCTTGCCGAACAGCAGCCGGGCGGTGATCAGGCCGGCCACCACGCCGCCGGCGGCAGCCATGTTGGTGTTGACGAACACGGCGGCCACCGCGTTGGTATTTTCAACGCCGGTCAGCACCAGCTGCGAACCGCCGTTGAAGCCGAACCAGCCCAGCCACAGGATGAAGGTACCCAGGGTGGCGAGCGGCAGGTTGGCACCGGGAATGGCATTGATCCGGCCATCCTTGGTGTACTTGCCTTTGCGGGCGCCGAGCAGCAGCACCCCGGCCAAGGCGGCGGAGGCGCCTGCCAGGTGCACTATGCCCGAGCCGGCAAAGTCGCTGAAGCCGGCCGCGGTGAGGAAGCCTTGGCCCCATGTCCAGTAGCCCTGCATCGGGTAGATGAAGCCGGTCATGACCACCGCGAACAGCAGGAAGGCCCAGAGCTTCATGCGCTCGGCCACGGCACCGGACACGATCGACATGGCGGTGGCCACGAACACCACCTGGAAGAAGAAGTCGGACATGCCGGAGTAGTAGTCGCCGTCGTACCATGCGGCGGGATCCTGCGCCAGCACCGCCGCGGGGTCGTTGTCGCCGCCGAACATGAAGCTGAAGTCGAAGGCCGGGATGTAGCCGTTGCCGCCGTCCGGATACATGATGTTGTAACCGACCAGCATGTACATGATAGAGGCGACGGCAAACAGCACCACGTTCTTGGTCAGGATCTCGGCCGTGTTCTTGGCCCGGACCAGACCGGCCTCGAGCATGGCGAAGCCGGCCGCCATCCACATGACGAGCGCACCCGACACCAGGAAATAGAAGGTGTCCAGGGCGTATCGTAAATTGAGTATGTCTTCCATTTTTTGTAACCCTCAAAGACTGGAAACGAGCGGAATCAGAGTGCTTCCGGGCCGGACTCGCCGGTTCGGATGCGCACGGCCTGTTCCAGGGCGTAAACGAAGATCTTGCCGTCGCCGATCTTGCCGGTCTTGGCAGCGGCGCTGATGGCCTCTATGACCTGATCGAGCTGGCTGTCATCGACCGCCACCTCGACCTTGATTTTCGGCAGGAAGTCGACGACGTACTCGGCGCCGCGATACAGCTCCGTGTGCCCTTTCTGCCGACCGAAGCCCTTGACCTCGGTGACGGTGATACCGGCCACGCCGACGTCCGACAATGCCTCGCGCACGTCGTCCAGCTTGAACGGTTTTATGATGGCTGAAACCAGTTTCATGATTTACGACCTCGATTGTGTTCTTGATCCCAAACGGTGCGGCGGCACTGGAGAGAACTCGCCTGCAAGCTAGATAGCAGTTCTCATGCCATATCATTTAATAACGTTGAAACAACTAGTTATAACCAATTGGCGCATTCGCGCGGCGATCGGGCGCCCGCGTCCGAGCAGCGGCGGCGGCACATGCACCGACATGGCGCAGAGGAAGCCGGCGCAGTCCAGGAGTGCGCCGGTGCCGGGCGCACAAAAAATCCCGCTCCGGTTGGAGCGGGTTGCCGAGGGTTGATTGCCGGCCCGTGCCGGCCACCGATCAGAAGGTCTTGGTCCAGGAGACGAACGGAATCAGGTCGTCATCGCCCGCTTCTTCGTCAGCCATCGACAGCGAGAAGGTGAAGTCGCCGAAATCGCCGGCGCTCTTGCCGATGTCGATCTGATAGTGGGTGTAGTCCAGGTCGGTCCCGCCCTGGCCGTCCTCGTCGAACCAGTAATGGCCGATGGTACCGCCGATGCTGAAGCCTTGGGGCAGTTCGAAGCTCGCCCCGATGTAGCCGTACACATCACCTTCGCGGAAGACCTGGGCCGCCGTCGGGTCGTCGTCCTGGGCATCGTAAACGGTGTAGTTCAGGCCACCGGACAGCCATTCCCAGGTCAGGCCCAGCGCGATTTCGCCGAAATCGGTATCACTGGTGTCGGGGTAGAAATAATGGAGATAGCCGATGTCGTAGCCGAGCCCGCCCATCTCACCGGAGAACCCGGCATAAACGTCCAGCTCGGTCTCGCCCGACCCCGGCCCGAAGTCAACGTTGGAAACCCAGGTGCCGATGTAGAAGCCGCTGTCATGCGCGTAATCCACACCACCCTGGATGGCCGCTCCGTCATCGGTCTGGGTCACGCCGCGCCACACATAGTTGCTGGTCACGCCGATGTTGGCCGAGATTTCGGCCTGCGCCACGGTGGTTGCGCCGAGCAGAGCCGCGCCACAAGCCAGTGCGATCTTGGTCATTTTCATCTTCAAGTACTCCCAGGCTGAATTGTTCAGCTGTTGCTAAAAAGTCTCTGCGCCTTCGGCGCGCCTGAAAGCTATTAAGCAGGGCTCATGCCAAAATTAACAATCAGTTTTATTTCAATTACATAAAACCTTCGTTGCAAAAAACAAACACCGTTGCGATTTTGCTGCGCACCGAGATGAACAAACCGGAATCGCGCGACCCCGAATATCGCACCAATTTTGTGCAAAAATCCAGGCCGCCGCTGCTGGACAAGTGCGGCGGGGCTGTCTAACCTGCCGGGAACCCTCTCAGGTTCCCCGACTACCAGCCATGCTCGACCCCAAGCTGTTCGATGACCTCTCCAAGCGGGTCGCGGCCGGTCTGCCGCAAGGCCTGCAGGCCCTGCAGTCCGACCTCGAACGCAACCTGCGCGGGGGTCTGGAAGCAGCGCTCTCCCGCCTTAACCTGGTGACCCGCGAGGAGTTCGACGTGCAGTGCGCGGTGCTGGCCCGCACCCGCGAGAAGCTGCAGCGGCTGGAGGCCCAGGTGCGCGCACTGGAGGCCGAACGGCCGGAGACCCGCCAGTCCGGCGGCTGAAGCCGCCTGCGTAACTGACCAGGGAAGGTCATTGACTTTAGCCACCACCTACTGCCGCGCCGCGGTCGGCGTCCAGGCCCCGCTGGTCACCGTCGAGGTGCACCTCGGCAATGGCCTGCCCGCCTTCAACATTGTCGGGCTGCCCGAAAAGGCCGTGCAGGAGAGCCGCGACCGGGTGCGCAGCGCCTTGCTCAACAGCGGCTTCGAGTTTCCCGCCCGCCGCATCACCGTCAATCTCGCGCCCGCCGACTTGCCCAAGGAGGGCACCCGCTTCGATCTGGCCATCGCTGTCGGCATCCTGGCCGCCGCGGCACAAATCCCCCTGAACCGCCTCGCCGACACCGAACTGCTCGCCGAACTGGCGCTGTCCGGGGAGCTGCGCCCGGTGCCGGGCGCGCTGCCGGTGGCCCTGGCCGCGCACCGCGCCGGGCGGGCCCTGATCCTCCCGGCCGACAACCTGGCCGAAGCGGCCCTGGTGCGCGAGGCCGCCCTGCACCCGGCCGGCCATCTGCTGGCGGTGTGCGCCCACCTGGCCGGTCAGCAGACCCTGCCGCTCGGCGGCGCGGTTGCCGAGCCGACCAGTGCACTCACCGGCCCCGACCTCGCCGAGGTGCGCGGCCAGGCGCAGGCGCGGCGGGCCCTGGAGATAGCCGCGGCCGGCAATCACCATTTGCTGCTCACCGGTCCGCCCGGCACCGGCAAGTCCATGCTGGCGCGGCGGCTGCCGGGGATACTGCCCGAACTGTCGGAGGAGCAGGCGCTGGAGGCCGCCGCCCTGCGCTCGGTCAGCGGGCAGCCGCTCGACCCGTCGCGCTGGCGCGAACGGCCGTTCCGGGCCCCGCACCACACCGCCTCGGGGGTGGCGCTGGTCGGCGGCGGCAGCAACCCGCGCCCGGGCGAGATCTCGCTGGCCCACCACGGCGTGCTGTTCCTGGACGAATTGCCGGAATTCGATCGCCGGGTACTCGAAGTGCTGCGCGAACCCCTGGAGAACGGCCACATCGTGATCTCGCGCGCCGCGCGCCAGGCCGAGTACCCGGCGCGCTTCCAGTTGGTCGCAGCCATGAATCCCTGCCCCTGCGGCCACCTCGGCGACCCGCGCCATGCCTGCCACTGCACTGCCGACCAGGTGAGCCGTTACCGCGGCCGCATCTCCGGACCCTTGCTGGACCGGATCGACCTGCAGATCGTCGTACCTCCGTTGCCGGCCGACGCCCTGACCAGCACGGCAGCGCCGGCCGAAGACAGCGCAACAGTACGGGGCCGGGTCACGGCCGCGCATGCGCTGCAGGCGGCCCGCCAGGGCTGCAGCAATGCGCAGCTGCAGGGCGCGGCGCTGGACGCCCACTGCCGGCCGGAGCGCAATGGACAGGCATTGCTGCACCAGGCCATGGAGCGCCTTGGGCTGTCGGCGCGCGGTTACCACCGGGTGCTGCGCGTGGCCCGCACCATCGCCGACCTGGCGGGCGAGCCCCGCCTGGGCGTGGCGCACCTGACCGAGGCGATCGGCTATCGCAGGCTGGACCGGACTTAGAAGAGAGGGCCGAGGCGTAAGGGCCGAGGGCAGCGCGGCAGTACCCTCGGCCCTCTCTTCACCGCTCCAGATAAGCCCGCCACCCGCCCAGGTGGGTGACGTCCTCGGCGCCGGCCACGGCAAAGCCCTCGCAGATGAAGCCCTTTTCCCAACTGCCGTCGGCAAGTTCCACGCTGCCGATCCCCAGCGGCGCCGGGACTCCGGCCATGAAGCTGCCGAACTGCGATTGGGGCAACTCCCAGACCTCCACCTCGATGGCGGCCCCGCCTTCGGTCACCCGGATCATGCCGGGGCGCCTGGGCGGACCGCCGGGCAGGGCATAGAGCCGATAGGCCGGGGCGCTGCGGGTCGCGGCCACCAACCGGGCGCCGCGTTCGGTCAGTTGGTGATTCAGCGGCAGGCCGGACAGGTGGGCACCGCACACCACCAGCCGCAAACCGGGCTCGGTGGGCGGGACAGCGGCGGTCAGCGGCACGTCCGGCATGGGCCGGCCGGTGGCGCCCAGGGGCAGGCCGAGCGCCTGCTGCAGGCGCGCACCATAGTGCGCCAGCGCCGCATCGGCAAACGCCGGGCCGAACAGGGTCACGCCATAGGGCAGGCCGTTGCCGCCGAAGCCGGCGGGCACGGCCACGGCGGCATAGTCCAGCAAGTTCATGAAATTGGTGTAGTGGCCCAGATTGCTGTTCAGCCGGATCGGATCGGCCGCGACCTGCGCCAGGGTGTAGATGGTGCCGGCGGTCGGCGTGAGCACGAAATCCACACCGGCCAGCAAGCCGTCGCAGGCACGCTTGCATTCGGCCAGCCGGTACTGCGCCCGGAAGGCCGCCACGGCGGAAGCCCGGCCGCCGGGCTCGATGATCTGCCGGGTAACCGGAAACAGCGCCCCCGGCTGCGCCTCGATGAAGGGCTGGATGGCCGCATAGCGCTCCGCCACCCAGGGTCCCTCGTAGAGCAGGCGTGCCGCCGCCAGGAAGGGATCGAAGTCGAGCGGCACCGGCTCGCCTCCCAAGCCCTGCAGCCGCTGCACCGTCGCGGCGAACAGCCGCTCGGCGTCGGCATCGCCGAAAAACGCCAGCTGCTGCGGCACGCCGAAGCGGAACCTGGCATACGCTGCCGGCCCGGTCTGCGGCGGGCGGGCATAGGCGTCCGCCGCGTCATAGGCAGCCGCCACGGCCAGCACTGCCTGCGCATCCGGCAGGTCGAGCGCAAAGATACTGATGGTGTCCAGGGTGCGGCAGGCCGGCACCACGCCGCTGGCCGACAGCAGGCCGCGGGTCGGCTTGATCCCGACCAGGTTGTTGAAGGCGGCCGGCACCCGGCCGGAACCGGCGGTGTCGGTCCCCAGGGCGAAACTCACCAGGCCCTTGGCGACGGCGACCGCCGAGCCGCCGCTGGAGCCGCCCGAGACATAGTCCGGATCGAAGCTGTTGCGGGTCGCACCATAGGGTGTGCGACACCCCACCAGGCCGGTGGCGAATTGATCCAGATTGGTCTTGCCGATGGGAATGGCGCCCGCGTCCAGCAGCCGCTGGGTCACGAACGCCGAGCGCCCGGGCAGATAGGCGTAGGCCGGGCAGGCGGCGGTGGTCGGCACGCCGGCCAGGTCGATGTTGTCCTTGATGGCGAAGGGGATGCCGTACAAGGGCAGGGTCGCCGGATCGGCACCGGCCAGCCGGTCGAGGTAGGGTTGCAGCTCGGCCTCGCTCAACAAGTGAATCCAGACGTGATCCGGATCGCCGGCGGGCAACCGGGCGCGAATGGCGGCCACCAGGACGGTCGGCGTCAGGCGGCCGTCGCGATAGGCGGCGCGCAGCCGGCTGATGGACAGGTTCGGTAAGTCGTTCATGGCCTACTCGCGCTCGATGACCAGCAACGGCTGGCCGGGGGCCACCTGGGTACCGGGCTGGCACAGCAACCGCACCACCCGGCCGGCGTGCTCGGTGTGCACCGCGATCTCCATCTTCATGGACTCCAGCACCAGCAGTACGGCGCCGCCCGTCACCCGCTGGCCCGCTGCGACCTCCAGCTGCCAGACGCTGCCGTGCACATGACTCACCACCAGGGTTTCCCCCTCACCCAGGGCCAGTTCACCGCCCTGCTCGTCGATCGCCTCACCCTCGTCGTGCCGGTAATCGGCCTGGCCGCTGGCAATCCAGCGTTCGCGCTCCGCATCGAAGGCGGCTTGCTGGCGGGCCTTGAAGGCGGCGATGCCCACGGCGTTCTCGGCCAGGAAGCGGTTGTAGTCGCGCAGGCTGAAGCTGGTGTGCTCGACCTTGAGCCGGTAGCGGCCGCGCGGGAAATCGGCGCGCAACCGGGCCAGCTCCGCCTCGCTGACCGGGTAAAAACGGATCTGGTCGAAGCAGCGCAGCAGCCAGGGCTGGGCGAAATCGGCGGTGCGGCCATAGCGGTTCCACATCTGGACGGTGCGGCCGACGAACTGGTAGCCGCCCGGCCCTTCCATGCCGTAAACGCAAAGGTAGGAGCCGCCGATGCCCACGGCGTTCTCCGGCGTCCAGGTGCGCGCCGGGTTGTACTTGGTGGTCACCAGGCGGTGCCGCGGATCCAGCGGCGTGGCCACCGGCGCGCCCAGGTACACATCGCCCAGGCCCAGCACCAGGTAGCTGGCCTGGAACACGATCTGCTGCACCTCGGCGACCGAGTCCAGGCCGTTGATGCGGCGGATGAACTCGATGTTACTCGGACACCAGGGGGCGTCGGCGCGCACCGACTGCAGGTACTTGGCGATGGCGAGGCGGGTGGACGAGTCGTCCCAGGACAGCGGCAGATGCACGACGCGCGCGGGCACTTCCAGATCGTCGATGTCCCGCAGCTCCCGCTCCATAGCGACCAGCAGGTCCAGCAGAGCGGGCAGGGCGATGACCCGGCTGTCGTAGTGAATCTGCAGCGAACGGATGCCCGGGGTCAGTTCGCGCACCCCGGCAAAGGCCTGCCCCTGCAACTTGAGCATCAGGGCATGCACGCGAAACCGCAGCCTGATATCCAACACCTGGGGGCCGTATTCCACCAGCAGGTACTTGTCGCCCGCGGGGCGGTAGCTCACGGCGACGGCATTTTCGTCGGCGCCGAGGCGCCGCACCACCGGGTCGGTCAGCGACGCCCGGGCAATGTGCAGGGGCGTTGCCGCGAGTTCCGAGATCCGCCGCTCCTGCGCGCGCTCCATGGCGTTGGCGGTGACCTGATCGACCGGCACGAACCGCACCCGGTCGCCGGGGCGTAGCTGGCCCAGCTGCCAGCGGTCGGCAGCGACCACGGTGGCCGGGCAGACGAAGCCACCCAGGCTCGGCCCGTCCGGACCCAGGATCACCGGCATGTCGCCGGTAAAATCCACGGTGCCGATGGCATAGGCATTGTCATGGATGTTGGAAGGGTGCAGCCCGGCCTCGCCGCCGTCGCGGCGCGCCCACTCGGGCCTGGGGCCGATCAGGCGTACCCCGGTACGGCTGGAGTTGTAGTGCACCTCCCAGGCGGTGGCGAAGAACATCGCGATGTCGCGGTCGGTGAAATAGTCGGGCGCGCCGTGCGGACCGTAGATCACGTGCAGGGTCCAGTCCGGCCCGTAGCCGGGCCGCAGGCGCGGATCCAGCGCCGCGTCGGGCAGCCGGGCGGCGGGCAGCGCCGGGATATGCAGCACGTCACCCACCCGCAACGGCCGCCCGCCGTGGCCGCCGAACTGGCCCAGGGTGAAGGTCGACTTGCTGCCCAGGTAGTCGGGCACCTCGATCCCGCCCTGCACGGCGAGATAGGCGCGAGCCCCGGCGCCGCTGAGCCTGCCGAGCTTGAGCAGGCTGCCGGGTTCGACCCGCAGCGGCTGCCACCAGGGCACGGCCGCCCCGTCCAGCGTGGCCTCCAACGCCGCGCCGCTCAGGCAGATGCGGGTGGCGCTGTTGAAGCGCAGGGTCGGCCCGGTGACCGTGATCTCCAGCCCGGCCGCCATGCCGGGATTGCCCAGCAGGCGGTTGCCCAGGCGAAACGCCAGGTCGTCCATGGGGCCTGACGGCGGCACCCCGACGTCCCAGTAGCCCTGGCGACCGGGGTAGTCCTGCACCGTGGTTTGGGTGCCGGCGGCGAGCACGTCGATGCTGTGCGGCCGGTAGACGAAGTCGTTGAGGTAGCCGGTGGTCTGGCGCCCGGCGCGGAACACCGGGTCGGCCACGACCTGGCGCAGGTAGTCCAGATTGGTCTCGATGCCGGCGACGGCCGTCGCCGCCAAGGCACGATCCATGGCAGCCAGGGCCGCTGCGCGGTCGGCGGCATGGACGATGAGCTTGGCCAACATCGGGTCGTAGTAGGGCGGCACCTCGCTACCCGGCTCCAGCCAGCTGTCGCAGCGCACGCCCGCCGGAAACTGCACCTGGGTCAGCAGGCCGGCCGCCGGCTGAAAGTCCTTGGCCGGGTCTTCGGCATACAGGCGCACCTGGATGCTGTGGCCCTTGGCCGTCGGCTCGACCTGATCCAGGGCCGGCGGTTCGCCCGCCGCCAGCTGCACCATCCAGGCCACCAGGTCGACGCCGGTCACCGCTTCGGTGACGCCGTGTTCCACCTGCAGCCGGGTGTTCACTTCGAGGAAATAAAAACGCGCGGCGGCCGGGTCGTAGATGTACTCCACGGTACCCGCGGAACGGTAGTCGACCGACTCGCCCAGGCGCCGCGCCGTCTCCCACAGCGCCTGCCGCACGGCATCCGGCAGATTGGGCGCGGGCGTCTCTTCGACCACCTTCTGGTGGCGGCGCTGCAGCGAACAGTCGCGCTCGCCCAGGGCCACCACGCGACCCCGGCCGTCGCCGAAGATCTGTACCTCGAGGTGGCGCGCGGCCGCGACGTACTTCTCCAGGAAGATCCCGGCATTGGCGAAGTTGTTCTGTCCCAGGCGCCGCACCGTGGCGAAGGCCTCGGTCAGCTGCGCCGGGTCCTGGCACAACTGCATGCCGATGCCGCCGCCCCCGGCGGTGCTCTTGAGCATCACCGGGTAGCCGATCGCCGCCGCCTCGCGCAGGGCGTGGTCGAGATCCTGCAGCAGGCCCGTGCCCGGCAGCAGCGGCACGCCGCTGCGCGCGGCCAGGGTGCGCGCGGTGTGCTTGAGTCCGAAGTCGCGCAACTGCTGCGGGGTCGGACCGATGAAGGCGATGCCGCGGCGTTCGCATTCCTCTGCGAACGAGGCGTTCTCGGACAGGAAGCCGTAGCCGGGGTGGATGGCCTGGGCGCCGGTCTGCTCGGCGGCGGCGAGGATCCGGCCCGCATCCAGGTAGGACTCGCTCGGCAGAGCCGCCCCTATGCACACCGCTTGGTCCGCCTGGCTGACATGCAGGGACTGGGCATCGGCCTGGCTGTAGACCGCGACCGAACGCACGCCCAGGGTCTGCAAGGTGCGGATGATGCGGCAGGCGATGGCGCCGCGGTTGGCAATCAGGACCTGGTCGAACATCAGGATAGTTCACGCCTGGTGGCGGGTCGTCCCGCCGTGCGAGTCGGGCGGCCGGGGTCGTCCCCGGCGCCGGGTGCCTCAATCCGCGGCCGCGTCCCAGATCAACATCCGTGCCGGGGTCGGGTTGTAGGCATTGCAGGGGTTGTTCAGTTGCGGGCAGTTGGACACCAACACCAGCACGTCCATCTCGGCCCGCAGCTCGACGTACTTGCCCGCCTCGGAGATGCCGTCCTCGAAGCTCAGCCCACCGCTCGGGGTCACCGGCACGTTCATGAAGAAGTTGATATTGCAGGTGAGGTCGCGCTTGCCCATGGCGTAGCCGGACTCGGCCAAGGCCAGCAGGTAATTGTCGCGGCAGTTGTGCATGGGGCGCTTCTCCAATGCATAGCGCACCTGGTTGGACTCGGCCGCGCAGGCCCCGCCCAGAGTGTCGTGACGGCCGCAGGTGTCGGCGACTATGGTCAGCATGGGGTTGCCCTGGTCGGACAGCAGCACCGTGCCGGTGGTCAGATAGATGTTGCCCTGTTCGCGGATGGTGTCGGTGGCGCTGTAGCGCTCGGCCGGGTCGGCGGCGTTGTAGAACAGTGTGTCCACGGCCTGGTTGCCTTCGAGATCCAGGATCCGCAGCACCTGGCCTTTGCGCAACAGGTGCAGCCAGGGTTCACCGGCCGGGATGACATGGTCGTAGACGGCGGCCTGGGGATCGAGCGTGCTTGCGGTCAGCGGGCTGGCAGTCATGACGGCACCTCAGTACTGACAGTGATAGATGGCGGTGTTGGCGAAGCCGCGCCCGTTCTCGGGGCAGCTGTTCATGCAGGCATCGTCTGCCGCCACGGGATCGGCCTTGTAGATGAGCAGTTCGACCGGCTTGGGCGACCACTCGGTGGCCGGGTCCAGCGGGTGCGGGCAGGTATTGAGCACCACCAGGGTGTCCAGTTCGGCGCGCAGGTCGAGGTAATCGCCCGCCCGGGAATTGCCGCTGACGAAATGCATACCGCCGGCATCGTCCACCCTGACCTTGGTGAAGAAGTTCAGGTTGGGCACCAGGTCTTGCCTGCCCAGGCCCCACTTGCCCAGCTCGATCAGGAACAGCTCGCGGCCGTTGCGGTGGAAGGCGTTGCGGTGCTCCTGGTAGCGCTGCTCGCCGTAGCGCCGCCGCACCTGGGCGGCATTGCTGTGGCCGCTGATGGTGTCGTGCCAGCCGCAGCTGTCGGCGGTGATCGACAGCAGCACCCGGCCCATGTCCGAGTACAGCACCCGGCCGGCGGTGAGATAGGCGGTGTGCTGCGCCTTGAGGGTGTCCGCCATGTTGTAGCGTTCCAGCGGTTGCTGCGCGTTGTACAACAGCGCCGAGCAGTTGGCGCCGCCCTTGCGGTCGATCAGGCGCAAGGCATGGCCGCGCCGGATGATGAACGACCAGTTGCGCGCGCCGGGCAGCAGTTCGCGATGCAGGATGCGCTCGGGCGCGATCTCGGTTGTAGCCATGGGTCAAGGTCCTCCTACGAGTTTCCCCTCGCCCCGGCCCTTGCCCAGGGGGGAAGAAACGGCACTTTGCGATAATGCATTTCAGCCGACCGCGCCGGCGGCCTCCAGGGCGCGCGGCGTGGCCTGCTCGACGCCTGCGCGGATCTGTTCGTACAAGCGGCGGTTGGTCGCCCCGACCGGCAGGTCGTAGGTGACACTGGCGCCATAGGCGCCCGGCGCCTGCGGATCGATCCGCAGCTTGTCGAACACCAGCAGCCGGGTGCCCAGGTAGAAGCCCTCCTCCAGCGAGTGGGTGATCATGAACACGGTCAGCCCCAAGCGTTCCCACAAGGCCAGCACCAGCTTGTGCATGTCGGCGCGAATGCCCGGATCCAGCGCGCCGAACGGCTCGTCCAGCAGCAGGATGCGCGGCTCCATCACCAGCGACTGCGCCAGGGCTAGGCGCTGCTGCATGCCACCCGACAGCTCGCTGGGGTACTTGTCCAGCGCCTGCTCCAGCCCGACCGCCGCCAGCATCTCGGTGGCCTGCTGGCGGGCCTGGCGCCGCGCCGCGCCAAGCAACTTGGCGGTCCACGGCGCGGCCCGCAGCTCCAAGCCGAGCAGCACGTTCTGCAAGGCCGTCAGGTGCGGAAACACCGAGTAGCGCTGAAACACGATGCCGCGGTCGGCACCCGGCTCGTCCCGCAGCGGCGCCCCGTCCAGCAGGATGCGCCCGCGCGTGGGCGCCTCCTGGCCGAGCAGCATGCGCAGGAAGGTGGTCTTGCCGCAGCCCGAGGCACCGACAATGGTGCAGAACTCGCCCTCACGCACCCGCAGGTTGAGCCGTTCCAGTACCACCTGGTCGCCGTATTCCTTCCAT
>JBFZDU010000484.1:0-3109 GCA_041307205.1 Gammaproteobacteria bacterium
CTTCTTTTTACGCACCTGCACCGATTGCACGCACAACCCCCGGGGATCGGGCGCTTAGCAGCTCAGCGGGCGCCGTTCGCCGTCGAGCGCACCGGATCGGCAGCCGCTGCGGCCACGGGAACCATGGTTGCCGCGAGCAACTGCCCCTTGTCCGGCACCGCCGCGGCGGGATGGGCGCGCAACAGGGGGGCCAACGCGGGCTCCAGGGCCTTGAGCACCTGGGTGGGCAAGGCGCTCGTGAATCGGTACTGGGCGGCGTTCACCCCAGGCACATGGGCCGTTATCACCCCAAAGTGATGTTCGCCGAGGAAGAAGGCCAGGGCGGCGCTGCGGCTCACCTCTTTGCCCCTGCCGGCCTCCGTGCCGGGGCCGTAACGGTCTAGCAATTCGTCGCCGGTACCCGTCTTGCCGCCCACCGCCAGCGGCGTCCCGTCACGCGCGGTGTAGACCCCCGCCAAACGTCGGCCGGTACCCTCCGCAACCACGTCTTCCAGGGCGCGGCGCAGTGCCCGTGCCACTTCCGGCGGAAATACCCGTTCGACCCGGCGGACTTCGCGACTCAGGTGCGTCTCGTAGGGCGTGTCCTCGGCCAGATGGATACCGTCGACGCGCAGGGTCGGTGCCCGCACGCCATCATTCAGGATGATGCCAATGAGCTCGGCCAAGGCCGCCGGCCGGTCGGCCGAGCTGCCGATCGCGGTCGCGAGCGACGGCACCAGGGCGGCGAAGGGGTAGCCCTGGCGCTGCCACGACCACAGGACGTTATGGAATGCCTGCTCCTCGGCGATGATGCGGATGCGCGTGTCGGCGGCACCCTTGCGCCGCGACTTGAACAACCACTGGTAGACCTCCTGGCGCACCGCGGCGCTGGCAGCCATCAGCTCGCTGCGGCGCGCGCCCGGCTGCGCCTGGAGCTGGGCCACGACCCACAGTTCCAGCGGGTGCACCTGGGCAATGTAGCCGCGTTCATGCAGGTTGAAACGGTCGGGACCGTACTTGGCGTGCAGTGCCTCGGCTGCGTGCGCCGACAGGTCGGCAGTGGGCAGACGGCGGTTCACGAATTCCGCCAGTTCCTGTGCCGATGCCTGCGGGCGCACCGAGCGGAAAACCGTGGCGAGACGATGCGGCGCCGGCCGGGCCCGGCTGGCGAGCAGCGTCAAGGCCTGCTCGGGGTCCAACCCCGCATAGCGCGCATAGAACTGGTCGAGAAAGATTCGCCCCTCCAGGTCGGCAAAGCGCTCCAGGTAGTTGCGGCGCGCCGGGTGATCCGGATCGGCCAGGATCTCCGCCACCGGGTCCGGGCCTTCCGCCTGGTAGTACTTGATGATGTCGCGCAGCATGCGGATGAACACCAGATTCACCGAGTGGCGGAAGGCCTCCGCGACCGGCATCGGTCCATTGTGCCGCTTATCGAAGTTGGCGAAACGGTGCGACCCACGGCCGGTGAAAAAGGATTCGGCCGTGCTGGCGGAGTAGCGGCGCTGCATGGCCGCGTCGACCATGGCCTGCAGCGAGCGATCGCTGCTCCGCATCAGGTGCTCGGCCGCCCAGCGGGTGAGCGGATCACCAGCATCGGCGATCACCTCCTTGAGCTCGCTATTGGCGGCGGTCGCATACCGGCCATGCAGCTCGGCGACTATCTCCAGATAGGTGGCCGTCGTGCGCAGCTTCGCGGTAGAGCCGAGGTCGAACTTGCCACCTTCGTTGAGATCCAGCGGGCGTTCGAGGCTGTCCGCCTGCACCCGCACGCGGTTGCCGGTCGGCCCGCGCTCGTAGATGGTCACGCTGTAGGCAACGCCTGCCGGATCGCCCGTGAGCAACCGCTCGCCGAACAGCCCGGCCGCGCGTGCCTCGTCCGGCTGCTGGAGCCGGCGCAGGGTGGCGTTGACTGCCTGCTGCGCGGCGATGTCCAAGGTCGACTCGACGCGCAGGTCGAGACGATCGAGCGCGTAAAAGTTGTCCATCTCCAGGAGTGACAGCAGGTGAGCACGAATGGCGTTGAGCGCCTTGCGCTCGACGAAGGACGCCGGCGCCGGTTGCGGCGGCAGGTTACGGAACACCAGCGGTTCGGCCAGCGCGGCGTCGCGCAGTTGCACATCGATGACGCCCTGCTGCGCGAGCAGCCGCAGGTGGGCATCGGTCAACCGGGTCAGCTCCTCGCGGCCGCTGAGCAGGTAATGGGAGGGCCGACGCTGGGCCAGCAGCAGGCTCAGCACCTGCTTGTAGATTTGCGCCCGGCGCGCGGCTGCCGCCGGCCCATCCGGCGGTGTGACCAGACGCAAGGCGGCCTCGCCTATATCCGTGTCGTACCAGGCGTGGAGACCGTCGCCCAGGCCTATGACCTCACCGAACCCGGGCCGGGCCGACAGGGGCGTCGAATTGACATAGTCGAGCACGATGCGCCGCCGCGCCGCGGTGGTATCCGAGCCGTCCTGGTAGGCACGCGCGCTGGCCGACAGCATCTGCCGCAGCTTGTCCACGGCCGATCCGGTGCGACCCGCCGGCGAATGGCGGTATTTCTCGATCTGGGTCGCGAGGGTCGAGCCGCCGAACCTGTGGTTGGTCGGCAGGATGGCGCTGGCCAGGGAATTGAAGCCGGCGGCGGCGAAACGGTCCCATTCCACCGCCGGGTTGCGGGTCGGGGATGTGCCGGCCAGCAGCTCGCGGTTTTCAACGAACAGCAAGGTCGTGACGATCAACTCCGGGATACTCTGGAAATCGGCGAACACCCGCTCGGGGTGGCGCGTGCGGTAGATCGTCGCACCCTGGCGATCGAGGATCGTCAACCCGGCATTGGACTTCTCCCGGTACACCGGAAACCCGCCCCAGTCAATGAAGGAGACCAGTGCCGGCGACAGGCGTGCCTGCCGGTCGATACTGAAGCCGCGGCGCCTGAGCGCGTCCACGAAAGCCGGGATCCGGGCATAGCCCAAGCGCTCGTCGTAGGGGCCGCCGTCGGGAAACCGCGCCGTGGGGCTGGCGCCGGGCTCGATCGACACCGCGAACCCATCGGTCAGGCGGGTAAACAACCGCGCCTGCAGGGGCGAGTACTGCATCTCGTGATGCACACCCCAGGCGAGGACCCCCGCTCCACCCGCCAGCAACGAGA
>JBFZDU010000485.1:0-14841 GCA_041307205.1 Gammaproteobacteria bacterium
CACCAAACCACGCAGTTCCTCACCCAGGCCGGCAAGGTCCCGGCTCGCGGCGGACGTCTGTTGGGTACCGGTTGCCGCGTCGTCAGCAAGATGGGCGATCTCGGCGACGTTTCGGTCGAGCTGTTCGGCGACCAGGGTCTGCTCCTCGGCGGCGCTGGCGATTTGGTTGCTCATATCGGTGATGGCCGCGATGTTGGCCACAATGTTGTCCAGTGCCGCGCCCGCCCGCACGGCCTCGGGCACCGTGCGGCGCGCGGAGTCCAGGCCTTGCTGCATCACCGCGACCGCATTCTTGCTGCCGACCCGCAAGTTTTCGATCATCTGGCGGATCTCGCGCGTGGACTCCTGGGTGCGGCTGGCCAGGGTTCGCACCTCGTCCGCCACCACGGCGAAGCCGCGGCCCTGTTCGCCGGCGCGTGCCGCCTCGATGGCGGCGTTTAGAGCCAGCAGGTTGGTCTGCTCGGCAATGTTGCGGATGACGTCGAGCACGCTGCCGATGGCCTGGCTGTCGGACGCCAGCCGGTTGATCACGCCCGCTGCCGTCTCCACGTCGACCGCGAGCTGATTGATCGCCGCTATGGTGTCGCCGACCACCCGCTTTCCGCCCTGGGCTTCGGCATCCGCCGCGCGCGTCGACTCCGCGGTGCTTTCGGCGCTCTGCGCGATTTCCCGCACCGTTGCCGCCATCTCGGTAATCGCCGTCGCCACCTGCTGGGTCTGCGACTGCTGGCTGCTGACGCTGGTACTGTTCTGCTGGGCGACCGCGGCCAGGGCCTCGGCTGCCGTGGCCACGCGGTCCGTCACCCCCCGGGTGCTCTGCATGGTCTGGTGGATGCGGCTGACGAAGGCATTGAAGGCAATCGCGACCCGCGCCATTTCGTCACGCCCCGCGAACGTGATCCGACGGGTGAGGTCGCCCTCCCCCTCCGCGATGTCCTCCATACACAAACCCAGTCGATCCAATGGGCGCGACACCCGCAGCAGGAAGAACGCACACAATGCCAACAGCACCAGCACCCCGGCGAACAGATAGATGGCGATCTGGTTCTGCAGGATGCCAGCCGTGGCCTGTTGGACCGCGGCCGCAGTGGCCGCACTGAGCTGTCGGTTTTCGGCCGCCAGGTGTTCGAAGTGTTCGACCAGCTGCGTCACTGTGGTCTGCAGTCCAGACTTGAGCACCCGGTCCACGGTCGCAGCACTGTCGGCAATCAGTCCGTCGAAGCGCGCCTGCAAACCCTGCGAGGCCGCCTGCACCTGGTCCGTGGAGATCCCGAGCAGCACCTGGCCGAGCAGCTTGTCTTCGAACCGGATCTCCTTCCTGATCTCCCGGATGCTGGGATCCGCGCCGGCGGCCACCAGCAGCTTGTCGACCGGGGTCCGACCCTCCCCTGTGTCCAGCAGGGCCTGGACTTTGGGGTTGCTGCGATCGACATAACGGGTGTAAGGGCTACCGTCCGGCTGCAGATAGATCACGTAGACGACGTCCTGGTTGCCGTTCGCCACCTTCGCAAAGCTGACCAGGGCGGAGAAATCGCGCCCCAGGATGGCATCGCGGGAGACCAGGGCCAACAGTTCGGCGAGTGCGTCGCCGGTGGCCAGGAGCGAAGCCTCCAGCTGCTCGCGCGCCAGGCCGACCTCGACCCCCAGCTGGTCGCCCAAATAGCTGCCGAGTGTCCCCGCGGAGTTCTCGGCGACCTGCGTGGCCGCCCCGGTCGACTGCTGCACGGTGGCGTCCAGGTCGCGTTCCAGCTCCGCTTCGCTCACGGCCAGCCGCGCGGCCACGTTGCCGTCCAGCGCACCGAACCCCTGCCAGGCCACGGCGATTGCGATCACCGAAAGGATCAGGATGCCGGCGGTCACCGCGAAGGCCAGGCTCAGGAAGAGTCGCCCTTTTGCCAGGGCTAACAGACTCGTGCTTTCCATGGTGTTGTGCTCCCAGGTCCCGCCGGGCCGACCGCGCCGCCACCGCGGGGCGCGCGCGATACGGCTACTATTGTGCCGCTATTCCGAGTGCGGCCTGCAGCGCTTTCACCGTTCCATAGTCGAGAGGATCGGACCAGCCGACCACCTTGGCCGCCTGCGCCGCCGGGCTGTCCGCCGGCATTGCCTTCAGGGCCGCGCCGACCTCAGCCGCGAGCGCGTCCGCCACCTTGGCCGCACGGGCGAACGGCCACTCCGGATACAAGGGCGTGCTCACGACGAAGGGAAAGCCATCCGGCTGCTGCTGATGGAGAATCTTGAACTCGTCCATCGCAATATCACCGGCGGCCGCCATCCGTTCCAAGGTGTCGGTTCTGACCGTCCCGGCGTCCACCGCGCCACTTTGCACCGCAAACACCACGTTTTCGTGTTTACCCCCGAACTCCAGGCTGGCGAAGTCCGACTTGGGGTCGATTCCTTTGTCCAACAGCACCTTGTAGGCCATCTGCCAGCCGCCGAAGGACGTCTCCTCCACCGCCATGAAGCGCTTGCCCTTGAGGTCGGCGAGGGTGGCAATGTCGTCGCGATTCGCGTAGGTGAACACCACCCCCCCGAAGGCATTCAGCGGCTTGCCTTGGCGCGAGTTGACCATGGTCGCCACCGCGTTGGCGCCAAATCGCGCTTGCGCAGTGACGAACATCGAGGAGTTGACCAAGAAGAAATCCACCGCGCCGCCCTCGATCGCATCGTAAACCGCGCCAAAATCCAGCGGCACTACGCTAAAGGTCGAACCCGGTACCTTTTCGGTCAGATAGGCCGCGGTCGACTCCCATTGCGAGAGCGCCTTGGCCGGACCGTCCTTGGCCAGAACGCCGATCTTTACCTCAGCGGCACCGGCCAACTGCGCCATACCGAATACCAGCGCCACCATCACACCGAGCGGCAAAAAGCCACAACGTTTCATCTGAACACTCCCATGCGAAATCGCCCCATCGGCAAGCCGGCCCGGGCAATGCGCTGCTGCCGGACGGACAGGAAATAAGTTAACCCTGGAACCAGATGCGGCCGCCCCGGACATAGCTTTAGCTCAGCCCGGTCTAGCCGTCCCCCGCTGCGGGCGCTGACGCGATCGTTAGCCGCTGCCCTGGCCCAGCCGCGCCGTCACCCGCCGACTGCGGCGACGCAAGAGAAACGTCACGCAACTGACAAGTTACTGACACGGGGTCGCTGCATGCTGCGGGGCAATCGATGCCGCTTCCGGTAGACGCCGATGGGAACCGTCCGACGCCTCCAGCCCCTGCGGGTGCGCACAGTCTGGATCTCCGATGTCCACCTGGGCTTCCGCGGTTGCAGCGCGGAGCTGCTACTGACATTCCTGCACGCGGTGGAATGCGAGCAGCTTTACCTGGTCGGCGATATCGTCGACGTGTGGAACATGCGGCGCGGCCTGTTCTGGCCCCAGGCGCACAATAACGTCATTCGCACCCTGTTGGGCAAGGCCAAGCACGATACGCGGGTGGTGTTCTTGCCGGGCAACCACGACGAGGTGTTTCGCGATTATGACGGGCTGGTGTTCGGCAATGTCGAAATCCGCGCGGAAGCGATCCACCAGACGCGCGACGGCCGCCGCCTGTTGGTGGTACACGGCGACGCGTTCGACAGCGTGGTGCAGTGCAGCCCCTGGCTGGCCAGGCTGGGCAGCCACGCCTACGACCTGTTGCTGCAGGCGAATCGCTGGGTCAACTGGGCACGACGCCGTTTCGGCCTGGGCTACTGGTCGCTGGCCGGATTCCTCAAGCACAAAGTCAAGAACGCCGTGAGTTACATCGGCAGCTTCGAGCAGGGCCTGGCGCACGAGGCAGCGCGGCGCGGCGTCGATGGAGTGGTCTGCGGCCATATCCACCACGCCGAGATGCGCCGGATCGGCCCCATTGAGTATTTCAACTGCGGCGACTGGGTGGAAAGCAATACCGCGCTGGTGGAACACCACGACGGCACGATCGAACTGCTGCGCTGGATCGAACACCAGGACGCCAGGATCACCCTGGCGGCGCAGGCGGTTTGACCAAGCATCAAGCCCCCGCGTGCACCCCGGTCCGCAGCGACGCATAGAGCGCCAGCAGTCGAGCAG
Organism: Gammaproteobacteria bacterium; assembly: GCA_041307205.1. GTDB lineage: Bacteria > Pseudomonadota > Gammaproteobacteria > Chromatiales > Chromatiaceae > JARRQB01. Next base: position 4,052 of record JBFZDU010000485.1, read on the forward strand.
CGGTGGCCGGTGCGTCCCACTCCCTAGCCTTGGCCCGCGCCTCCTGTCGCAGCCGCTCGCGCAGCGGCGGCTCCGCCAGGATGCGACCCACCTGCGCCGCGAAATGCGCCGGGTCCTCGTCGGCAACCAAGCCACCAGCGCCGTCGCGCATGATCTCGGCCGTGCCCATGACGGCGGTGGTGACTACCGGGACGCCCAACTTCATGGCTTCGAGCAAGACCAGGCCCTGGGTCTCGGTCCGCGAGGCGAACACGAACACATCCGCGGCGGCATAGCAGTCGGGCAGGTCCAGGTTGCGTTCGAGATAGCCGACGAAACGCACCTGTTCGACCAGGCCGCGGCGCGACACCTCCCTTTCCAGGCCACCGCGCGCCGGCCCCTCGCCGGCGATCACCAACAACACCTCCGGCCACCGCAGCCGCAACCGCGTCAGCATCTCGAGCAGAAAGCCGATGTTTTTCTCGTGTGCGACCCGGCCGACGTACAGCAGCAATGGACGGTCCGGTGCAATGGCGTGCCGCTGCCGAAAGCGCAGCCCGTCGCCATGCGCGAAGGCGTCGTCGGGGATCCCGGTCGGAATTACTTCGGTCCGAACGCGCACCCCATAGCCAAGCAACACCTCCAGCATGGGGCGCGTGGGCACTACCAGGGCATCGACCGCGGCGCACTGACGCGCCGCGAAGCGCCGCGCCGCGAGCCGCAACAGTTTGCGCGGCAGCCAGGGCAGGTAGTTGTCGAGGTACTCCTCGAAATAGGTGTGATAGGTCTCGACCACCGGGAGCCGCAAGCGGCGCGCCAGCCACAACCCCAGGTAGTGCGCAACGAACGGGGTATGGATATGCACCAGGTCGTAGCCCCCGAACTGCAACTGCGGCAACAAGTCACGGACGGCGCCGGGACGCATCATGCGATCTTCCGGATCGAGCCACAGATAACGTGACGGGGCGCGCAGGATAGGAAAATGTTCTTCGGACGCCGCCGGGTAGACCGGAGCGATCAGGGTCACCGCGTGGCCTAGCCGCGTGAATTCTCGGGCGAAGGTACAGATCGAGGTGGAGACACCGTTGATGCGGGGAAAGTAGACGTCGGAGATTTTCAGGATGCGCATACGCGGGACCGCCCAAGTGCCTGGCCCGCCGGGGTTCGCGGGGCGCAGCGAAGGTATGGCATGGGTGTGACCGGGACGTTACAGACCAGCGAGGGCAACGGAAGCCCGGCGACGACCTCGGGCTCCAAACGAGAATCTGCCGGGTGTCGATAAAATCGAATAATTCTTAGCGCACTCGGCGTAATGCCAGCGACCCCTTGCGCCGCACACCTGCCCAGGAACTAAACAACTCAGCAACGTCAACTACTTTTACATTCGAGGGAGAAGATAAATCCCCTTGATGAATATCAATTGAAATCAGCGGATTCCCATTCGCTATATTATGTTTTCTTCGCCAGGCTGCGACCTCGCAGCGGACTTGCTTGACAGTGTGCGAATCCAGCGCGAGGAATCGGACAGTTCGGATTTCTTTCCATTTTTTTCAATTAGTTGCAACGCCCCATCGGCAACCCCGCCGAACACAGCCAGGATAATTAGACAAGTCTCCCGGAACCGGGCAGTCGCGCAGCGGGCTGAGATCAGTGGCGGCTCAAGTCCAGCGATTCAGAAACTGGCCCGATCATTGCTTGGAGTACATCAACAATGACAAGACCCAGTGGCCTTTACCCATCTGCGGCCTTACCAGATGTAAATGCTGAGATTGAAACGACACGGGAGTCAGACGATGAACGGGAAAAGAATAATCGCGAAGCTGCTTGGCATCACCTGCGCCGGGCTCTGGGCCACACAGGCGGCGGCCGGACTGATCGAGCTGAAGAAAACCGACCTCAACCCGAACGTGTTGAGCGGGGGCGGACGGACCACGTTTGAGATCCTTGCTTACCAGGAAACCCCGGACTTGGTGCTCGGCCCGGTTGGCTCATCGATCTATGCCGTCTGCATCGAGCCGAACGAGTACATCAACGGCAACGGCGACACGCGGTTGTACGAAATTGGCTCGCTGGCAGGCGCACCCACCTCGCAACACCCCGGCATAACGGCGGCCGAAGTGGCCGTGATTGAACGCGTGCTCTCCGAACTGTTCAATCCCGACCTGACCCTGGTCGATACCGGGAACCTCACGACCGCGATCACCGCCCTGCAGGCGATGCTTTGGGAGGCCTCGCTCTATGACCTGCTCGACGGGGTGCAGAACTACGGCAGCGCGACCATTCAGTCGCTGGCCAGCCAGTGGGTCTTGGACTCGTCCGGTTGGATCGACACCGTCACCAGTTACGCCCTGCTGGTGCAGGGGCGGCAGGACTTCATCACCTTCACGCGCGACCCGAGCGACGGGTCCTCGCTGGTCCCGAGCCCGGCCCCATTGCTGTTGGTCGCCGGCGGCCTGCTCGCGCTATTCCGGGCAGTCCGACGGCCCCGCTGACGACGCGGTTCAGGGGTCGGTGCTGCCTCGACACCGACCCCTGCGGCCCTGCGCGCCCAGCACCGACTCAAGGCGCCAGCGGGCGCAGCACCTCTTCCACCTTGGCCTCGGTGATCGGAAACGGCAACGCCGCAAACACCGGCCAGCGTTCCCGGAAGCAGGCAAACTTGTCGCCGTGCTGTTCCAGGTAGAACACCACCAGCTTGACGCCCGGGTGCTTTTGCAGGACCGCCATCAGGGTCTCGAGATTCGACGAGCGGTCGCGGAAATCGCTTTGGTAGTTGTACTCGGCGACGACCACGGCGGGCACGGTGCGCTTGAGGTAGCTGCGTGCCTTGCGTTGCGACTGCACCAGGTCGACGTCGAAGCCCAGGCGTTGGTAGAGCGGCTGCAGGTTGGGATAGCCCCCCAGTTCGACGATCGCGAGCAGCCGCGGCCGACTCACGCAAACACGACCCAGGTCGTGGCGATGTACTTGACGCCACGCTGCAGGACATTGCCGCGATGCTCGTGGGTCCAGAACGGCGGGAACAGCACCAGCTTGCCCCGTTCGGGACGCACGCTGACGTCCTGGTAGACGAATTGGGTTTCGCCGCCGGGTCCAGGCACGTCATTGAGGTACCAGATGGCAACCAGCTGGCGCTGGCTGAACTGGTGCGAACCGCCGTCGATGTGCCAGTGGTAATACTCACCCGGCAGGTAACGCTGGATCTGGTAGCCCATGTCTTTGAACGGGCCTTTGAAGTAAGGAAAGGTTTCGCGGAACTCCTTGAGCGCGGCCGCCAGGCACCGGAACAGGATCTGGTCGACGTCTTTCCATTCCTCCTTGTTGCTCACCACCAGGTCCATGGTCTTCTTGATGCCCTGGTCGAGATCCTGGACCTGGCCGATCCGGCCCGGGTTCTGTTGCTCGGGATGGGCCTCGAAGCGCCGGATCATCTCCTCGCACCAGTCGGCCGGCAGCGCACCGGGACGCTCATAGATGAAACTCCCAGGCTTGATCTCCCGGATGGTCTTGAGCGGCACCACCACCCGCTCGACCGGAAAGGGATTCAGCATGGCTGCCGACCTCGATAAGAAAGCGCTGATTATCCCCCCTCCGCAGCCGGGCGGCAAAGCGCCCGTCGCCGCGGCGGCAGAAAACCCCGGTTACAGGTGATGTGCCGCGACCAGTTGCGCCACCGGACCGGCAGCACGTGCCCCATGGCGCCGGTGCAGGTCCAGCAGCGCTGCGGCGAGCTCGGCCCAGTGGCGCCGGCCCAAGGCTGCGATGGCAGCAAGTGGCTCGGGATCGCGCGCATTGCGCCATTGCTCGTAAGCACCCCGCAGACCCGGAAATATCTCGCGCCGCATGCCCGTGAGATTGCCGGCAAAGCAGTGGATCGAGGCGTCGCGGCCGGATTCGACCAGCATCGGCAGGGTCCGAGTGCAATCGGCCAGGTGGTCTCGGACCGCGCGTGCCATCAGCTCCGCGGGGGTCTGGGCCAGGTCGAGCAGCAACCGATTCCACGCCTCCCCCAGTTGTTCCCCGGCAAGGAACTCCCCGATCTCATGCTCGCGGGCGGAGGCCAGTTCGCTGTCGGTCATCTGCTCCAAGGCGGCATCGAGATCGGACTCGAACGGGTAGCACGCAACGGCCCGCCCGAAGGCGTTGTCGGGACGGCTCCAGCGCCAGGACTCGAGCTTCTCCCACAGGTAGCGACGCAGCGCCTCACGGCGCAGAAAGATGCTCCGGCCCCGGGTCATGGCCGGTGGTGCACTGAGACCGCGCGCCAGTTCGACATCGGCGACCCGCAGGTCGAAACCCTCGAGCGGCGCTTCGCGGCGCAGCAGCCGGCCGAGAAAGAAATGCGGCTTCGCCCCCAGCGCCAGCCCGGCGCTGTACACCAGCGCGTGCGGTTCCAGTGCAGCGTTGACGCCATCGGCATCGAACGGATCGAATCTCTCACCGGCAACGGTGACTGCACCGAACTCGGCCTCTGCCAACTCGGCCCACAGCGCTTCGCGGGCGGACAGCCAGTCACCGACGTCGTCCTTAGGAAGGCGATCGCGAAACCCCAAGCCCTTCTCCCAGCGATAGTACTCGCGCATTTTCATCAGGTAGGTGCACATCCCGAAATCGGCGCCGTGCCTGGCGTCGGCGATGTCACAGTTGTGCTGGACGGACTGGCTCACCTGATCGACGATGGCATTCATAACGCTGGGTTCCTATCGGTAGCGTGCAGGCCTGGACATTCCCGAGTAAAATACTCAGTCATTGCAACTAAGCTACCATGTGCAAAAACCACTGCCAACGGGGAGATCCCGCGGAAGCAAGGGTGTAAAGAACTGGGGCCAGAATGCGCTGCGCTGCCGGGGCACTGAGTGGAACCGGCGTTGCGCTCGAACTGAATCAACGCTCAAGAGGAGAAAATCGGGTGGCATTGCGCATCAAGAGCCGCTGGCACGACGACGCGGCGGAGCGGTCATTGGAAGAAATCGCGGGCGCCATCGCCTTCATCGCCTGGCGCATCGCCAAGGACAAGGCGATCAACCTGCATGGCCAGGACTTCGTTTACGACGGCGATGCCCAGCGTATGGCCGTCATCATCGAGTACCTGATTTTTCAGCTACAGCTGGTCGACCGATTGGCGGCACAGCGCATCGGCCTGAATGAAGGCGACCGGCGCGCGCTGGTCATCGCGACCGCCAGGTCCCTGGCCAAGCACGTGCAAGACAATAGCCTGGACCTGTTCGGCCCCGGCGACTATGTGTTGCCGTTCATCGACCGACTCAACGCCCGGGGCGCGGAATACGCCGACTTCGCCTACCACGAAGACGGCCCCTCCTACCCCTTCATGCGCCACCTCGGCTACGAGATCCAACAGCTGATGGGCGACCGCCAGGAGAACCGTTGGGTAATCGACCAGGTGATGGATCAAGACGGCTACGATGTCGATCGACAGCTGCGCCGGGCGGTAGACGATCTGTTCGGCTGACGCCGCGCCCGGCTATTGAGCGCGAAGCCGGGACGACTGCACCGCGCGGTCTCGTCTGAGAGACACGAAAAAGGCGGGGATCACCCGCCTTTTTTTCCAACCGGGTGACAGAGCCGCTTCAGCTCTTCACCCAGTTGCCGAAGTTTTCGGTGGTCTTCTCTTCACCGTCTTCATAACCGGCCTCGTAGGCCTCGGTCACGCGCTGTTCTTCGCGCTTCGGGTTCTGCAGGAAACCCGCCTGCCAGCCCTGGATGTATTCTTCGTCGACACCCATTCCTTCCATCTTGGTCACGGCGTCGTAGTACGTCTGGTTCATATCCGGTCTCCGATTCTTATGCCACAAACCCGTAGCCGCCCATGCTGGCACGAACTGTCACTTGGCCACAAGCGCAGCCGAACGCTCTACCGCGTCTTTCGACAGGCCGATCTGTCGCTGAGATCGCGGTCGGCGGCTGACAGTGGGGGATTAGAATAAGCTGTTTTACTGAATACTGACAACTCCCGAGGGGACTATCCCCACCGCCAACATATCCGCCGCGCCCAGGGGGTTGAAGTTTACCCCCCGGCTCACCATCCTTCGCCGCTCGATCCACGAATTTACCCAGGCCCAAACATGCGACCGGCGCAATTGCTCACCATCCTGGACCGCGAATTTACCAGCACCAGCGAGGGCCATCACACCCCGGTGATGCTGTGGGGTCCGCCCGGCGTCGGCAAGTCGGACATGGTCCGCCAGACCGCGGGCCGCCACCGCGTGCCGGTGATCGATATTCGGCTGTCACAGATGGAACCGAGCGATCTGCGGGGCATACCGTTCCGGGTGGAGGGTCATGTCGAATGGGCCGTACCGGCCATTCTGCCCGACGCGCAGCGTCACGGCACCTCGGGCATTCTGTTTCTCGACGAGATCACGTCGGCACCGCCGAGCGTGTCGGCGGCGGCGTACCAGCTGATACTCGACCGGCGCCTGGGCGAGTACCAGGTGCCCCCGGGCTGGGCCATCTTCGCCGCCGGTAACCGGCAAGGGGACCGCGGCGTGACCTACACCATGCCGGCGCCCCTGGCCAATCGCTTCTCCCACTTCGACGTGGACACGCACCTCGACGATTGGGTGGCCTGGGCCTACGCGCGCGGCATCGACGAACGGGTGATCGGCTTCCTGCGCTTTCGCCCGGAATTGCTGTTCGACTTCGACCCCGCACACAACCCGGTGGCCTTTCCGTCGCCGCGTTCCTGGGAATTTGCGCACCGCTGCCTGCAGAAATTCGGCGACCACCCCGAACTGCTGCAAGGCACGCTGCAGGGCTGCGTCGGACCCGCCGCCGGCATCGAGCTGCACGCCTTTGTCAACAGCCTCGACAAGATGCCGGACCTGGACGACATCATCGCCGGCCGCGACGTCCCGGTACCAGGCGAGATCGACCTGCAGTACGCCGTGGTAGCGGCCCTGGTCGGGCGCGCCATAAAAGCCGAGCCCGACCCAGCCTTCAAGCAGGTCTGCGGCAACATCCTAGCCTTCGCCAAGCGCTTCCCGCAGCGCGAGATGGGGGTCACCCTGGTGTTCGACATGTACAAGGCCGTGGGCGAGATCATGTTCCAGGTGCCGGCCTTCCAGGACTGGGCCAAGGACGTCGCGCCCATCATGCTCGACTGAGGCGACCCCGATGGTGACGACAGATCTCAAGCGCGTCGAGTCCCAGCTGGCAGCCGCCCGCACCAAGCTGATCCTGGACCAGCCGTTTCTCGGCGCGCTGGTGTTGCGCCTGCCGCTGGTGGCGGCCAAACCAGAGTGGTGCCCCACCACTGCCACCGACGCGCGCACCTTCTACTACAACCCCGAGTACATCGCCTCGCTCAGCACCGGCCAGACTCAGTTCATGCTGAGCCACGAGGCCTTGCACTGCGCGTTGTCGCATTTCGCTCGCCGTGCCCACCGCGTTAAGCACCGCTGGGACCTGGCCTGCGATTTCGCCATTAATCCACTGCTGCTCGACGACGGCCTGGTCCCGCCGCCCAACGCCCATGTGCTCGACCAGTACAAGGGCATGACCGCCGAGGAGATCTACCCGCTGATCGAGGAACACGAACAGCTCCAGACGCTCGATCAGCACGTCTACGACCAGGAACATCAGGGCCGCGGCAGTGGCGGCACGCCGCCGCCGGCGTGGGAGCGCGACCGGCAGGACGGCAAGGCACGCCAACCGGACCCCGCCGAGGACGCGGGCGACGACCAGCAGGGCGCTGGGGCACCACCACCCCCCGAGCGCCAGCGACAGCAGCAGGGCCGTCAAGCCGCCCCGGCGGAACCGGACCACGCAGGCGCGCATGGCGACCCGGAACCGCAGGGACTGGCGGACGCGCCGCCCCCGCTGTCCCCTGACGAACGCGACACCCTGCAGGTGCAGTGGCAGCAGCGCCTGGCGGGGGCCGCCCAGCAGGCGTTGCAGGCCGGCAAGATGCGGGGCGCCATGGCGCGGCTCATCGATCACCTGCTGCAACCACAGTTGCCCTGGCGCATGCTGCTGGCGCGCTACATGACCGCCGCGGCCCGCGATGACTTCAGCTACATGCGCCCGTCACGCCGCGAGGGCGAGGCCATTTTGCCATCACTGCGCAGTTCGCAGATCGACCTGAGCGTGGCGGTCGATACCTCGGGGTCGATCAAACCCGATGAGATCCGCGAATTTCTTTCCGAAGTCACCGCCATCAAGGGCCAGATGCGGGCCCGGGTCACCCTGCTGCCCTGCGATTCCCAACTCGCTGCCGGGGCCCCCTGGGTTTACGAGCCCTGGGAGGAACTGGAACTGCCGACCCAACTGCGCGGCGGCGGTGGCACTGATTTCCGCCCTGTGTTCGAATGGCTGGACAGCCAAGGCCTGCGACCGGACCTGCTGGTGTACTTCACCGATGCCGCCGGGCAGTTTCCGCCGCACGAACCGAACTTTCCGGTGCTCTGGCTCGTCAAAGGTCGGGAACAGACACCTTGGGGACAGCGCGTCCAGTTGAATTGACCGCCCGGCCGCGGCACTGGCCGGACCGCCACCCCCTCGCACCGCCGAGTCATGCGTACAACCCGCTATCCACAGCAGATCACCGCCTTGCTGCTTGCGGCCAACCTGGCCGTAACCCCGGCCTGGGCCCAATCGGCGCTGACCGATCAGCTGCCGGAAATCGGCGACGTCTCGGGCAACCTGATGACGCCGAGCGAGGAACAACGTCTCGGCAAGGCCTTCATGCGCGGTATCCGCGGCAGCCAGAAGGTCGTCGACGACCCCCTGCTGGTCGACTATCTACAGGACCTGGGGCGCCGCCTGGTCGCCAACAGCGATGCCGCCGCGCAGGATTTCACCTTTTTTCTGATCGACAACCCACAGATCAATGCCTTCGCCGGTCCCGCCGGTTATATCGGCGTGTACACCGGCCTGATCCTCACCGCCGAGACCGAGAGCGAGTTGGCGGCCGTGCTCGCCCATGAGATTGCGCACGTCACCCAGGCCCACCTGCGGCGCACTTGGCAGGCGGCCAGCCGCTTGAGCATACCCCAGGCCGCGGTGCTGCTGGCCGCTGCCGTACTGGGTATGGCGGTGGGCGGTGACGCGGCCATCGCCGCCGCGACTCTCGGTCAGGCTGGCCTGATCCAGCAGCAGCTGAACTTCTCGCGTGCCAACGAGCAGGAAGCCGACCGTGTCGGTATCGGCATCCTGGCGGCATCGGGTTACGAAACACGCGCCATGCCCAGCTTTTTTCAACGGCTGGGACGCGCCACCCAGAGCCAGGCCAGCAGCGTACCCGAGTACCTGCGCACCCACCCGGTGACCACCAACCGTATCGCCGACTCTCAGGGACGCGCCGAAACCTACCCCTTCAAGCAGCGCGTCGACGACCTGCGCTTTCACCTGCTACGGGCGGCCTTGCGGGAGCGCCAGATCGCCAGCCCACGCGAAGCCGTAGTGCAGTTCCAGCGTTCACTGCAGGACGGACGTTACCGCCAGGAAAGCGCCGAACGCTTCGGCTTTGCGCTCGCGCTGATCCGCAACGGCCAGCTGACTGAGGCCCGGCATGAACTCGACGCCCTGTTGCGCCTGCACCCCAGCAGCACGGAATTGCTCATCCTCAGCGCCCGCCTGTACCACGAAGCCGGCGAACCTCGGCGCGGCCTGGCCGAGGTGCGCAACGCACTGGCATTGTTTCCAACCAGTTATCCGCTGAACCTGACTCTGGCGGATATGCTGTTGGCCGACAATCACCCGGACGAGGCCTACCGCTTACTGCAGGGCCAACTGCAGATCCGCCCCACCGACGCTCGCCTGTACAAGCTGTTCGCACGTGCCGCCGGAGCCAATGGCCGAACCGCCGAGGGCCACGAATACCTGGCCGAGCACTACTACCTGGTTGGCGACCTGGAGGCCGCGGTCCTGCAACTGGAGATTGCACTGAAAGACAAACAGCTCGGTTTCTACGACAGCTCGCGGCTGGAATCCCGGCTACAGCAAGTCCGCGACGAGTTGGAAGAGACCAAGCGACGGGAAAAAGAACGCGGCTGAAGCTGGATGGGCGTCCTGGCGAACGCGGCCTAGCCCGCCCGGCAATGACCAGGCTTGCGAAAGTAAGCGCTTTGTTTATCCTTGGGTTCCGCTGTAGACCCTGGTCCCGGAGACCCACCGGGCGGCGCGACCGGAAAACCGGCGGACGGATTTCGAACAATCGGCAAAGTCATTGCGTCGCACCATTGCGAACCACAGGTTAAGGAGAATCACAGATGCGCAAGGCCCCGAGATGGGTGGTTTCGGCAGTGGCGCTGTCAGCCTGGCTAGGCGGCGCATGGGTGCTGCCGGCGACGGCGGCCGATGCCGAGACGCTCAAGCTGGGCAAGGCCTTGGCCTTCGACGTCCAGAAGGGCAACTGCCTGGCCTGTCACATGATGGGCGATGGGGAGAGCCCCGGGGACATCGGACCGCCGCTGGTGGCGATGCAGGCGCGCTTTCCGGACAAAACAAAGCTGCGCGCGCAGGTCTATGACCCCACCCTGAACAACCCGAACACGCGCATGCCACCGTTTGGCAAGCACAAGATCGTGACCGATCTGGAGCTCGACGCCATCGTCGAGTATCTGTACACCCTCTGAGCGGCGGCGCACGCCCCGTTGTCTGAACACGCAGGAGTTGAGCTATGCACACAAACATCAAACGCCGGGTATTCCTCAAGGGCTCCATGGCGGCAAGTGCCGTCGGGGTGGCGGTGGGCGCCGGCCTGCTGAGTCCGCAGGCCGTGCTGGCGGCCTGGCCCGAGAGCGCGTTTCACGCCAAGGGGCTCGACGAGGCGGTCGGCGCCCTGCTCGGCT
>JBFZDU010000486.1:0-7428 GCA_041307205.1 Gammaproteobacteria bacterium
CATCTCGGCGAGAAACAGCAGGGTGAAGGTCGAAAGGAGAACGCTGTAATCCACCTCGGCTCCAATGGTCTTGTCGGTCCGGTGGGCGCCACCGGCGGCATGCAGGCGATGTCACCCCGGCGCGGTGCAGCAGTATAGCGCCGCGGCAAGCAGGTCCCTGCCCCGGTCGCCACGGCCCTGCCGGCCGCGCCCACCAATCCGGGGATCCAGCCCCACACCATCCGCTCTCCTGGGGTTAAACCCCCACCCCCGGACTCAGCCGCGGGAAGCCCATGCTGATATTTATTTTTTTCTTTATTTAACAATATGTTGTATTAACATTGGCACACCAGAGTAACTGGCACTTTTTATGCTAGAGACTCATGCACGGACATGCTGTTGCAACACGCCCGGCCGTCCGCCACCAGGTTAGGGGTGAGCGCCGCCCGCTTAAACAACACCGAAGCGCCAAAACAGAGGACTGTGCATGCCATCTCCGGCTGATCGCGACCTGGCGGGGCGTGACCCGGCACTCCCGGGTCTCGGGCTGGTGCTGGACGCCGCCGCCGTGCAATGCCTGCTGGCGCAGCAATTCGCGGACCGCGTCTCCCAACTCACCCTGGAAAAGCACTACATCGACTACCAGCCGGGGGCGCACTGCCTAGTGGCCTACGTAGGGCGTGCCGACGGCCAGGTGTTCGAGTGTTTCGCCAAGACACACGGTGCCGCCGCTGCACCGGCCAAGCTGGACCACGCGATGCGGCAGCCGGCACTGCCTGGCCCGTTCGGACCTGGCCGGCTGGCGTTAGAACCCGCAGCCGTGGTCGTGTCCTTTTTCCCCAACGACGGAAAACTGCGCGGGCTGGGCAAGCTGGCCGACCGGAACCTTTGGCCGGCCCTGTTCGGCGCGGCCAGCGTGAATCCGGACAGCGCGCGGCTCACACCGCTGGACTACCAACCGGAGCACCACTTCGTCGGGCGCCTCGACCAGGACCAGCAACCGAAGTTGGTGGTCAAACTTTACCGGCCGGATTGCTTTGCCGAGGCCCGGCGCCGGGCCGAATTCGCCGCCACCCTACCCTTTCTGCCCCAACTGCGCGCCGTCAACGAGGCCACGCACGCCTTGGTGTTCGACTGGCAGCCGGGCAGAGCGCTGATCGAGGATATCCGCGGCAGAACGGCCCATCCCGCCGATCTGCGCGAAGCGGGGCGGCGCATTGCGGCGCTGCACGCCATACCGCCGGCCCGGGGACTGGGGATGCAAAGCGTCGAATCCGAGCACGCCGCACTGCAGCCCGTGTTGAACCGCCTACGCCGGCTGGTACCCGAGGCACACGCCCTGATCGACCGACTGGAAGACCTAATCGGCGAAATCCTGTTCGCCATGCCATCGCGGGCCACGCTGGTGCACGGCGATTTCCATCCAAATCGGGTCCTGTTGCAGGCGCACGGTGCCCGTCTGCTCGACTGCGACCAACTGCGAATCGGCGACCCGGCAGCGGATCTTGGCCTGTTCGTAGCCCATCTCGAATGCGAGGTGCTGTTCGGTCGGCTCGACAGCGCCGCGGCCGACAGCTTGCAGCGCGCCTTCTGCGAGGGCTACCGGGAGGCTGGCGCGCAGTACTCGGAACAGGCACTGCAGTTGTATACCACCCTGGGTCTGTTGTCGCTCGCCCACCGTCCCTTTCGCGACTGTTACCCGAATTGGTCGCAGCGCACCCAGGACTGGCTGAACCGCTGCGAGGCGCTGCTGTTGCCCGTCACCAGACTTGGGCAGCGCCGCGGGCAAGCCGCAGCCGGCTCGGACCCGGCAACACCTGGCGGGACGAATGCCATCGATCCGGCGCTGCCGTTTCTTGCCAGGGCGCTCGACCCGGCCCGGGTGCAAACCATCTTGGCCGAGTCGCTATGCCAACACTTCCCGGCGGAACTGTTGCACAGCTGTACCGCACAGCTGGTCCGGCACCAACCCGGCCGCCGCGCCTCGATCGAGTACCGGTTCCGCGACGTCCAGGGAAACCCCAGCGCCACGCTGCTGGGCAAGGTGTGCGCCAAGCATCTGGACAGTCCGAGCTACCGGCTCACCAGGGCGTTGCATGCCCTGGGTCCGCGGCAACTCACGCACTTTCGGCTCGAATTGCCGCAACCCTACAGCGCAGTTCCGGAGCTGCACATGTGGGTCCAGCAGCGGATCGCCGGGCAGCCGGCCTGGGAGTTACTGAGCGGGGACGGCGGCGAGCGCCTGGCCGAGGCGATAGCCGAAGCGCTGCACGCCCTGCATAGCAGCGGAATCCAGCCCGAGCGCACTCATACCATCGAGGATGAGTACGCGATGCTGGACGCGCGGCTGGCCGATGCCTGTGTCCTGCGTCCGATCTGGACGCATCGCATCCGCCAGATCGCCCGGGCCAGCGAGAACCTCGCCAAGGCGCTTGGCCGCAGGCCATTGGTCCCCGTGCACCGGAACTTCGATCCGGACCGGATACTAGTGTCAGACCAACAGCTGTACCTGCTGGACCTCGACCGGTGCCGCTTGGGCGACGCGGCGGTGGATGTCGGTAATTTCGTGGCGCAGCTGCAGGAGCAGGACCTGCGTTATCACCGGGACCCCTGGTTCAGCCTGCCGGTGCAGCGGGCCTTCACCGAGCGCTACTTCGGCCTGAGTGACGACCCTGACCTGCCGATGGCGACGGACGTGTATCGCATCATGGCGCTGGCCCGGCATATCCATATCAGCGCCCAGTGCACGGAACGGCAGTCCATCACCAACCGTCTGCTGGCGCTATGTGAAGAGCAATTGCTCAAGTGTGACTTTCCGGCCGAACCCGACGCCCACTGCGGCTGATCGAGGTTGAACACTGGCCTGTCCCGTGACCTTCCTGGGCCGTGCAGCGGCCTTCGGTTCTACCGTCTCACCGAGCCGCTCTTGCGTGTGCGGTCCGCTGATCGCCGCCGCCCGCCCAGATCCCGGTTCCACCCAGGCCTTCCGTTTCACCACCACTACCGTCATTAGCCGTGGGGTCCAGCAACAGCGGCGTCAGCGCCAGGCGACAGGAATTGGCGCTGCCCCTCGTCGACCAGACAGTCGACGGTCCTGCGAGGGCCAAAGAGTACCAGCTCATACGCGTCACGCACCCCATCCCCGGCGGTCAACAGCCGGTCGAGTTGGGGGGATAATTGGGTGACGACGGGGCTGCGAGGCCATTTTTTCGATCATTTCGACGAACGAGGATGATGCGGGCCGCGACCTGAGCACAGAGTCAAACAATAAGACACCCAAAAGCCCGCCACGTGCCGTGTCCGGTTTCACACCTTGCCCCCGCGCCGTACGGCCAGCACCAGAAACACCCGCCCCGGTTATGCATAAATCTACCCGCAGTGGAACGATTCTCCACGCGCAGGCTCGGCCGCAACCCGAGCAGGCATCGACCTTAGCCGGTTCGAGTCCGTCGGCGCCGTCTGCTAGCATCGCGCCATGCTTGCTCGCCTGTCGCTCCGGACCCGCATCCTGCTCTGGGTGTCGCTGGCCATCGCGCTGCCCATGGCACTGTTGCTCAGCGCTGCGTTCCATTACGGGCAACTTATCTATGCGACCGAGGCCCGGCAGGATGTCTTCGGCGCCCTGGAACGAACGACCGCGGCACTGGAACGGCGCCTCCTGGTCGAGCACGACCTGGTCAACGCATTGGCGCAAGTGCCTGCGCTGCAGGCCTTCCTGCCAAGCCTGGCGGCACTGCGGCAGGGCCAGGTCGACCCGGACCACGAACGCCGGGCCGCAGCACTGATCCGGTTCATCCAGACCTTCCAGGGCATCCGGCGCAGCCTGGGCACGGTGCGGGTCCTCGATTACCGCGGCGACACCTTGGTCAAGATCCGGGAAGGCCACAGCTCACCGCCGGTGATCGACAACCTCGACGCCATCCCGGTCATCGAGAACGGCTCGGAAAACCCGGCATTTCGTGCCGCGCTAAAAGGTTTGCGCACCCGCGACGCGGGCTCACTGGCCTCGCCACCGGGCTTCGATGGCCTGGGCGCCGTGCTGAACACCGCCTTGCCCCTGTTTTATCATGGCCAGGTGGTCGGCTACCTGGTCATAGGCGCGCCACTGGAGCCGCTCGACCGCACCCTGGACATCGCCGCTCGCCCCCGGGGCGCACAGCTGCTGGTCGCCGAGATCAACCCGGACGAACCGGCACGCAATGGCTTGGTGTTGTATGCGGACGCCCCACCCACGCGGCTCGCCGCCCTGGAGCCACGCGGCCGACTGCAGGAGGTCGCGCCCAGCTTGCTGAACGAAGGCTTCGCCCGGAGCGAGGGCCAGATCGAAACCGAAGACGGCTCCAGCTGGTATTTCCGTCAACACTCGCCCTACCCCGACCGGCTCAGCAGCTGGACGGTGGCGTACCACCTGGATCGCAGGCATCTCAACGCCCCGTTTTCGCATTCCGCCTTCGTCATCTGGGCCACCCTGGCAATCGCCCTGAGCCTGGGCGTGCTGTTGGCGCAGCTGGTCGCCCGCAAGGTCACGGGTCCCGTTTCCCAGCTGGCACAACGGCTTGGCGCCTATGCGCAAGGCGCCCAGTCCGGCCGCCTGGCGCTCACCGGCCCGGCCGAGCTGCATGCCGCCCACGCCGCGTTCAACCAAATGGCCGACACCCTCGACCGACTGGCCGCCGAGCGCGACCAGGCCCAGCGGGCGGCGCTACAGAACGCCAAGCTGACCGCCGTGGGGCAGCTGGCCGCGGGGCTCGCCCACGAACTCAGCAACCCGCTGGCGAACATCTTCTCCCTGACCAAGCTGGTGCAACGCCACCTCCCGGCCGACCAGGAACAGCCGCGTCAGGACCTCGACAACATCCGCGCCGAAGCCGAGCGCGCCTCGCGTATCATCCGCGGCCTGCTCGACTTTGCACGCCGCGGCGGCAGTCACAGCACAGCGTTCGGGCTCGCAGCCTGGGTACAGGAGAGCCTGGACCTAGTGCGCCGCATGGCGGAGCAACACGACATTGCGCTGCAGACCGGACCTGCGGTGGCCGGACAGCTCTGCGGCGATCGTGGCCTACTGCAGCAGGCCCTGGTCAACGTGCTGATCAACGCGGTGCAGGCCGCGCCGGCACAGTCCCGCATCGAACTGACGGTCGAGCGCAACTCGGACTGGGTGGAGATCCGCGTCCGCGATCACGGGCCCGGTATCCCGCCCGAAATCGCCGAACGGGTCTTCGATCCCTTCTTCACCACCAAAGCGGAAGGCGAAGGCACCGGGCTGGGCCTGTCGATCGCCATCGGCATCATTGAACGGCATAAAGGCCGGTTGACCCTGGAAAACGCCCCGGGGGGCGGCGCCCTGGCGCGCCTGTGGCTGCCCGCCCCGGACCCCGCCGGCGCACCGCCCACGGAGGTCCAGTGAGCACCGCGACCTGCTCCCTGTTGTTTGTCGACGACGACCCCAAGGCCGGCGAGTTGCTCGGTCGGTTCTGCCAGGGCACCCGCTACCAGTGTCACAGCTACCGCGACCCGGCAGCGGCGCTAGCGCATTTCGAGCGGCAGGGCGCCGACATCCTGGTGACCGACCTGAGCATGCCCGGCATGACCGGCCTGCAGCTGCTGGCGCGAGTCCGCGATCTCGACCCCGAGGTCCCGGTGATCATCATCACCGCTTATTCCTCGCTCGACGATGCCATCGAGGCGCTGCGGCGCGGCGCCTCGGATTTCCTGAAGAAACCCTTCGACATGGAGGAGCTGCTGCTGGTCGTCGCCAAGACCCTCGAACAAGCGCAGCTGCGCCGCGAGAACCGCCTGCTGCGACGCGCCTTGCAGAGCGAGCGCAGCCAGACGGGGTTGATCGGCCGCTCGGCCGCACTGCAGCGCACCTACCACCTGATCCAGAAGGTCGCGGACGTACGTTGCAACGTCATCATCGCGGGCGAGTCCGGCACCGGTAAGGAACTGGCCGCCCGTGCCATCCACGATCTGGGTAGCGATCCGGATGCCCCCTTCATCGTGGTCGATTGCGGCGCGCTCAGCGACACCCTGCTCGAGTCCGAACTGTTCGGTCATGAGAAAGGCGCCTTCACCGGCGCGGTCAGCATGAAGCGCGGCCTGTTCGAGGTCGCTCGTGGCGGCACGGTGTTCCTGGACGAGATCGGCAACATCTCCGAAGCCATGCAGATCAAACTGCTCCGGGTCATCCAGGAGCGGCAGATCACCCGCGTCGGCGGGGTCCGGCCGATCGACGTCGACGTGCGTTGCCTGGTGGCGAGCAACGCCGACCTGGCGGCCATGGTGCAGGAGGGACGCTTTCGCGCCGACCTGTTCCACCGTCTCAACGTAGTCACCATCACCATGCCGCCGCTGCGCGAACGGCGCGAGGACATCCCCTTGCTGCTGCAGCATTTCGTTGTTCAATCTGCCCGGCAATACGACCGCCAGGTCAGCGGCTTCGACCCGGAATCCCTGCGGCTGCTCGAAAATTATGCCTGGCCCGGCAACGTGCGCGAACTCAAAAACCTGGTGGAACGGCACGTGGTGTTGACCGATCGACCCCTGATGCATCTGGACGGCCTGCCCGGGCCAGCCGCCACCCCAACCCAACCGCGGACCGACGACCTGCCCACGCTGCAGGAGCTGGAGCGCCGCTATATCCAGCAGGTCCTCGAGCACTGCGCGGGCAGTCGCAGCCGGGCCGCCGCCATACTCGGGGTCGACAAGTCGACCTTGTGGCGCAAGCTGCAGGGCGGCAAGGCACACCCAAGTTAACCGTTGCAATCCGCAATTGCGCACATTGCAATGTGCAACTGCCGAGCCCGCGATCCGACGCCAAGGTACCGCAATTCCGTACTCTGAAGGTCTTCTTTCAATTGGCACGGGGGCTGCTACGCTATCAGTGCAGCTGAAAAACACGGCATTGACCGGAGGAGACAGAGGCGCAGAAGGCTGCGGTGCCGGGTTGGGGCGGTATTGCCGGTGCGGCCGGGCGCAGCCAAGTCCGCTCGGTTTGAGACCGCGGCATAGATCGACGGCCCGACCCGTCTCAGGATGAACGATGGCGAGCATCCCGGGGAACATCGGGCCGCCGCCGGTGGCCGGGCAGCCGGCTGCGGAACGGGGCTCGGCCGTGCGGCCCGATGATGAACGCCACCAATTCGCGCCTACCGGTTCGGCAAGCACGGCATCCTGGCCGCGCAGGAGCCGGGTGCCTTTGTGAAATGTCAGTACACCCTACTGAGCGCGCGGCGGTAAAGCGCGCGCCATGCAAATGAACACGCAGGAGTTGAGCTATGCACACAAACATCAAACGCCGGGTATTCCTCAAAGGCTCCATGGCGGCGAGTGCCGTCGGGGTGGCGGTGGGCGCCGGCCTGCTGAGTCCGCAGGCCGTGCTGGCGGCCTGGCCCGAGAGCGCGTTTCACGCCAAGGGGCTCGACGAGGCGGTCGGCGCCCTGCTCGGCT
>JBFZDU010000487.1:0-3986 GCA_041307205.1 Gammaproteobacteria bacterium
CCGGCCTCTTACGCGCAAAAGGCCGCGCTGGGCCGTTATGGGGCCAGCTCTTGGGGCGGTCGAGGCTTTCGCCTCCACCGCCCTCAACGCGTTTCGTCGCGCAGTGGGATTGCGCTCGGCCCGATTCCACAACCCGCCGCAACAGTTCAGGGCTGGCGGATGCCTTCCACGCTCAGGGTCAGTTCGACCTCGCGCGACGCTGGGCCCAAGTCGTAGGTGATGCCGAAGTCCGCCAGGGCGAATCGGGTCTGGCCTTCGAAGCCGGCACGGTAGCCGCCCCAGGGGTCCGGCCCCTGGCCGATCTGGGCCACCTCGATCACGATCGGTTTGGTGACACCGCGCAGGGTGAAGTCGCCGCTCAATTCGCCTTTGCCCGACCCGGTTTCGCGGTAAGCGGTGCTGACGAAGCGTGCCTCGGGATACTTGGCGACATCCAGGAAGCGGTCGTCGCGCAGGTGCTTGTCGCGCTCGGCGTGGTTCGAGTCCAGACTGGCGGTGTCTATGGTCACCTCGACCTTGGCCGCCTCCGGATTCTTTTCATCAAAGCTGAACGTGCCGCCAAACTTGTTGAAGCGGCCGTGCAGCCAACTGTAGCCCAGGTGCTTGATCCGGAACTGGATGAAGGCATGGGCGTCCTTGGTGTCGATGACGTAGTCGGCCGCTTGGACCGGCGACAGCAGCAATCCGGCCACCACCGCAAATGCAAATATGCTGGACTTCGCTCGCATGTTTACAACTCTCCTGTCAGTTACTGGGGTTGATCAAATTCGACTGCCTGGCCGCAACATACGCCGCAAGGTGTCGTCGCGATCAAGCAGATGGTGTTTGAGCGCTGCCACGCCATGGCCAAGGGCCAATACCATGAGGAGCACAGCCAACAGCAGGTGGATCTCGCCGGCAGTGTCAGCGAGCTGTTCCACGCCCTGCACCAGGGCCGGGATCTCCAGCCAGCCGAACACCGCCAGCGGTCGGCCGTCCGCCGTGGAGATCAGATAGCCGCTGATCACCAGGGGCAGGGGCAGGAGGGTCAGCGCCCAATGCATGCCGATGCTGACCCGGCGTTCCCCGGCGCGCATGCCGGGTAAGCTGCCAGGGTGCGTGCCGGCGAGCCGCAGTCCCAGGCGCCATAAGACCAGCAGGCCGGCCAGCAGACCCAGGTCGCGGTGCAGATCGGGGGCGCGGCGGTACCAGGGGTGGTAATAGTCCAGGGACGTCATCCACAGTCCCAGCGCGAACAACCCGATAAGCAGCACGGCCAGCGACCAGTGCAGCAGGATCGCCGTCCAGCTGTAACCCATCTGCGCCTTCGCCTGTTGCACGCCCCGCGGCTCCATTCGATTCAGCGAAAAAGTCTGCCGGCCAGCCGCAGCAGATCGTCGACGACGGACCCGTCCGGGTCGGCGTCGAGGAAAGCCCAGCATGGTGCCTCCAGGCCCTGGGGTGAGGCGGCATTATGGCGTAGGCCGCGTGCCAAACCCGGCAGCGGTTCCCCGACTGCCGACCGCGCCTGGTTTTCATCGAGCTGAAAGCGGCTGACCAGCTGGCGTAGCACATTGCCATCCCGGGCATTAACGAGCGTATCCAGAATATTCATCCCGCCGTTCCCCTTGGAGGCCGAAACCTGTCACCAGTTGTGGTGCCACGGGGAACATAGCAAGTGCGGCGGGATTCGCAAGAGCGAATCCGTCGCACACCAACCGGTGTTGCGGACGACTTCTCACCGCGCTATGCAGTTGCGGGAGCGACCGCCGGGGCCGGCGACGCCGCGGCCGCCATGGTGGCCGCGATTGGCGGCGATTCCGTCACCGGCAGCGCCACCGCCGAAGCGGACAGCCGGACGAAGATGCCGAGTGCTGCCAGCAGGAAGGCGGCACTGAAAATGATGGCCACCGGGTAGTAGAGATTGCCTGCCAGATCCAGTTGACTGTATTTGATCACCATCAGCAGGCCCTCGAGCACCAGCGCAATGCAGACGATGCTGACGAAGCGGGGGAGGGTGCGTTGCAATACCACGGCAATATGCCCGGCATCGTCCCGACCGGCATACTCCTTGGTTACCACCAGCCCCAGTTCGAAGGTGGCCAGCGCGATGACGGCCATGTTGATTGCCTTCAGGAAGGATTCGGTAAGTTCCAGTTGCCCGATCATGCCCCGGATCATGGTTTCCACGGTGATGCCGGCCAGCGATACGGAAAGGACGAAAAATACCGTCGCAAAGGTCAGGGCCATAGCCTGGCGGAGCAGGGTCAAGGTGACAGACAAACGCATCTTTACCTCCGTTTCACCTGCGAGTTGCGCAGGACACCTGCGAACAGACGCGGCCCTCGGGCAGAGGTTCCAAGCGGATACGGGGAATGCCAACTGCGTGTAAATTCACGACATGCCACCTTGACGCGGGCGTCGCGGCTATCCAGTCGCGCAGCGGCGTCCGCTTGCACGGTCAGTGATAGCGCCGCATTTGTCCGACCAGTACCCCCTGGATCTGCACCTGCTCGGGGCGATAGATCAGGGGCTGCATGGCACTGTTGGCAGGGTAGAGCACGACCTGTCCGTGCTTGAGTTCGAAACGTTTGAGCGTCGCCTCTTCGTTATCTATCAGGGCCACGACGATCTCGCCATTTATGGCCCGCTGGCGCTGTTCGATGACCACCCAATCGCCGTCCAGTATGCCGTCTTCGATCATGGAGTCACCCTTCACCTCCAGTACGTAGCAGGGCTTGTTGGTCCGCAGCAGGGGGGGGACCTGGACGGTCTCGGGATTGGCGATGGCCTCGATGGGGTGTCCGGCGGCGATCCGGCCATACAGCGGCAGCTCATCCTGATCATTGGCGGCGGCTGCCGCGGGTAGCGCCTCCGGGACGCCGTCCATGTCGGCCAGCCGGATACCCCGCCGCAGGTTGTGCATCGGCTCGACCAGTCCCACTTCGATCAGGGCCTGGATCTGCTTGTGTAACGAGCCGCGTGAACTCAATCCCAATGCCTGGCACAACTCGTCCAGGGTTGGCGGGTGCGGGAAGTCGTCGAGGTGTTCGCGCAGGAAGTCGTAGATCTGTTGCTGGCGCCGCGTGAGATTGGGAGGAATCATTGGGCGTTTCCCCTTGGTTGTCGAAAAGTTTTCAAATCGTTCTATACTGCGGGGAATTATAGAACAACGGGAGAACTTTGCCATGACCGGGTCCGCCTTCCGGCAAGCGGCAACTGAATCGGGCGCAACGGCAGAGGACGCACGGGTGGCGCAGCTGGCCGCTGCCTTGCGCCGCAAGTACGGCGGCCGGATTACCGGCGAGCTGGTGTTGCCCGCATCGCCGGGTCGCTATGCGGCGTTGCCGGAAGACCTGGACCCTGCCATAGCCGCGGCGCTGCGCCACCGGGGAGTGACACGGCTCTACAGCCATCAGGCCGATGCCTGGGTGGCCGCAGGCCGTGGCGAGCACCTGGTCGTGGTCACGCCGACTGCTTCGGGTAAGACCCTCTGCTACAACCTGCCGGTGCTGCAGGCGGTACGCGGCGGCGACGCCAAGGCCTTGTACCTGTTCCCCACCAAAGCGCTGGCGCAGGACCAGGTGGCCGAGCTGATCGAGCTGAACCGCGCAGGGGCGCTCGGCGTGCGTGCCTTCACCTTCGATGGCGACACCCCTGGCGATGCACGCCGGGCGGTGCGCACGGCGGGCCAGATCGTGGTCTCCAATCCCGACATGCTGCACCAGGGTATCCTGCCGCATCACACCAAGTGGGCGCAGTTCTTCGAGAACCTGCGCTATGTGGTGATCGACGAGATGCACAGTTACCGCGGCGTGTTTGGCTCGCACGTGGCGAATGTGCTGCGGCGGTTGCAGCGGGTATGCCGCTTCTATGGCAGTGCGCCGCAATTCATCTTCTGCTCGGCGACCATTGCCAATCCGGCCGAACTGGCGCGGCAGTTGATCGGGCAGCCGGTGACTGCCGTCACCACAAGCGGTGCGCCGCAGGGCGAACGGCAGCTGCTG
>JBFZDU010000488.1:0-6822 GCA_041307205.1 Gammaproteobacteria bacterium
AGGATGCCCGCCTTGAAACCCATGGAACCAGCGATCTTGAAGGCCATTTCGTTCGAATCCACCTCGTGGTAGGAACCGTCGAACAATGTGACCTTGACATCCACCACCGGGTAGCCCGCCAGCGGACCGCTCTTGGTCGCTTCCTTGATGCCTTTGTCGACCGCAGGGATGTATTCCTTGGGCACCACGCCGCCGACGATGGCGTTAACGAATTCGTAGCCTTTGCCAGCTTCCAGCGGCTCCATCTTCAGCCAGACGTGGCCATACTGGCCGCGACCGCCGGATTGGCGCACGAACTTGCCCTCGACCTCGGTCGCCGCGCGAATGGTTTCGCGGTAGGCGACCTGAGGCGCCCCGACGTTGGCCTCGACCTTGAACTCGCGCTTCATGCGGTCGACGATGATCTCCAGGTGCAATTCACCCATGCCGGAGATGATGGTCTGGCCGGACTCCTCGTCGGTGCGCACCCGGAACGAAGGATCCTCCTGCGCCAGGCGGGACAGGGCCATGCCCATCTTTTCCTGATCGGGCTTGCTCTTGGGCTCGACCGCGACCGAGATCACGGGCTCGGGGAATTCCATGCGCTCCAGCGTGATCACGTGGTCGATTGCGCACAGGGTGTCACCCGTGGTGACTTCCTTCAGACCCACCGCAGCCGCGATGTCGCCGGCGCACACTTCCTTGATCTCTTCGCGGGAGTTGGCATGCATCTGCAGGATGCGGCCGATGCGCTCCTTCTTGCGCTTCACCGGGTTGTACACGGTATCGCCAGACTTCAGCACCCCGGAGTAGACGCGGAAGAAGGTCAGGTTGCCGACGAACGGGTCGGTTGCGATCTTGAACGCCAAAGCGGCGAACGGTTCGCTGTCCGCTGATTTGCGCGCAGCCTCGGTCTCACCGTCTTCCAGCGTACCCTTGATGGCAGGCACGTCCGGCGGCGCAGGCATCAGCTCGATGACCTTGTCCAGCACGGCCTGCACACCCTTGTTCTTGAACGCAGAGCCGCAGGTAACCGGAACAATCTCCAGCGACAGCGTGCGCACGCGCAGGCCTTCTATGATCTCGTCCTCGGTCAACTCGTGGCCTTCGAGGTACTTCTCCATGTACTCTTCGTTGGCTTCCGCCGCCGCTTCCACCATTTTCTCGCGCCACTCGACGCAGACGTCCTGCAGGTCAGCGGGGATTTCGCCATACTCGAAGGTGGCACCCATGTTCTCCTCGCTCCAGATGATGGATTTCATCTTGACGAGGTCGACCAGGCCCTTGAATCCCTCTTCCGCACCGATCGGCACCTGAATCGGCACCGCGGTTGCGCCGAGCCGGTCCTTCAATTGGCCGACGACGCGGAAGAAGTTGGCGCCCATGCGGTCCATCTTGTTGACAAAAGCCATGCGCGGCACTTTGTACTTGTTGGCCTGGCGCCACACGGTCTCCGACTGCGGCTGCACGCCACCGACTGCGCACAGTACGAACACCGCACCGTCGAGCACGCGCAGCGAACGCTCTACCTCGATCGTGAAGTCGACGTGCCCCGGGGTGTCGATGATGTTGATCCGATGCTCCGGGTACTGCTGCGCCATACCCTTCCAGAAACAGGTCGTGGCCGCCGAGGTGATGGTGATACCGCGCTCCTGCTCCTGCTCCATCCAGTCCATGGTCGCAGCACCATCGTGCACTTCCCCGATCTTGTGGGAAACGCCGGTGTAGAAGAGTACGCGCTCGGTGGTCGTCGTCTTACCGGCATCAATGTGCGCCATGATGCCGATGTTGCGATACCGATCGATTGGTGTGCTGCGTGCCACGGCTAGATCCCGTCCGAATAGATTGCTTGGAGCTGAACCACTTACCAGCGATAGTGCGAGAAGGCCTTGTTGGCCTCCGCCATACGGTGAGTGTCTTCCTTTTTCTTGACGGCCGAGCCCTTGGACTCCGCCGCATCCATCATCTCGCCGGCCAGGCGCGCCGCCATCGACTTTTCGCTGCGCTTGCGGGACGCATCGATCAGCCAGCGCATCGCCAGGGAATTGCGCCGCACCGGGCGCACTTCCACCGGCACCTGGTAAGTCGCACCACCGACCCGGCGGGACTTCACCTCCACCACCGGGCGAACATTTTCCAGCGCCTGCTCGAGCGTCTCCACGGGGTTTCCGCCACGTTTCGTCGCCACCTGGTCCAGGGCGCGGTAAAGAATGTTCTCGGCGACGGCCTTCTTGCCGTCCTCCATGACCATGTTGATGAACTTCGCAAGGATCTGATTCCCGTACTTCGGGTCAGGCAGGGTCTCGCGTCGGGCTGCAACTCGTCTTCTGGGCATGACGTTCTACTCTTGGTTCCGTGCCTGGGATCAGCCTTTCGGCCGCTTCGCACCGTACTTGGACCGACCCTGGCGGCGCTTGTCGACGCCGGAGGCGTCCAGGCTGCCGCGGACCGTGTGGTAACGCACCCCGGGCAGGTCCTTGACGCGGCCGCCGCGGATCAGCACCACCGAGTGCTCCTGCAGGTTGTGGCCCTCACCGCCGATGTAGGTGGTGACCTCGAAGCCGTTGGTCAAACGCACGCGCGCGACCTTGCGCAGCGCTGAGTTCGGTTTCTTCGGCGTGGTGGTGTACACGCGAGTGCATACGCCGCGCTTCTGCGGACAGGACTCGAGCGCCGGCACCTTGCTCTTTTCGACCTTGCGTTTGCGGGGCTTGCGCACCAGCTGATTGATCGTAGCCATCTGAATACCGTCTCCGGGACGTTTTTCCGGCGCACCACGCACCGAAAAATATTGAGCAACCGGCCCCATTCCCGACCCATTCGCGCCAGGCGTCGGGGAAGCCGCTTGCTCCAGGTGTTGAATTCATCTCTAAGCGACTGTTTCTTCGCAAGAAAATCAGGCCGGCGTGAGCGCCGGCCTGGAGCGAAGACCGCGAATTCTATTTGGCCCTTACGCGACTGTCAAGTACAGCACACTCACGCCGAGCCCGGGCATCAATCACCGTCCGAGGTATTGAAGGCCTGCTTGAGCGCCTCTTCCGCCTCTTCCTTGGCCGCCTCGACCGCCAACTCGTCGGCCATCAGGGCGTCGTAACGCTTGCGCCGCCGCTCCTTGTGGTGCGCCAGGCCGGTTCCGGCCGGAATCAGCCGCCCGACTATGACGTTCTCCTTCAGGCCCAGCAAATCGTCGCGCATGCCGCGTACCGCCGCCTCGGTGAGCACCCGGGTGGTTTCCTGGAAGGAGGCCGCCGAGATAAAGGATTCGGTGGCCAGCGAGGCCTTGGTGATGCCGAGCAGGATCGGCTCCCATTTGGCGGTCAGTTTCTTCGCGGCGGCCGCCTGTTCGTTGGCCTCCAGACCGCGCGCACGCTCGACCTGATCGCCGCGTAGCAGCCGCGTCTCGCCGGGGTCGACCACCTCCACCTTGCGCAGCATCTGGCGAATGATCACTTCAATGTGCTTGTCGTTGATCTTCACGCCCTGCAGCCGGTAGACGTCCTGGATCTCCTTCACCAGGTACTCGGCGAGGTCGGTGACACCTTTGAGGCGCAGGATATCGTGCGGCCCCAGTTCGCCGTCGGCAATCACTTCGCCCCGCTCCACGTGCTCACCCTCGAACACGTTGACGTGCCGCCACTTGGGAATCAGGGTTTCGATCTGCTCCCCCGCCGCGGTGGTGATGATCAGGCGCTGCTTGCCCTTGGTGTCCTTGCCGAACCCGACCGTGCCCGTGGTTTCCGCCAGAATCGCCGGCTCCTTCGGCTTGCGCGCTTCGAACAAGTCGGCCACCCGCGGCAGACCGCCGGTTATGTCACGGGTCTTGGACGACTCCTGCGGGATGCGGGCGACCACGTCGCCGACGCCGACAGCGGCGCCGTCCTGCACGCTGACGATGGCGCCCGCGGGCAGGTAGTAGTTCGCCGGGATGGTGGTACCGGCAATGTCGACGTCCTTGCCCTGCTCGTCCACCAGCTTGACCATGGGGCGCATGTCCTTGCCCTGGGACGGACGCTGCTTGGCGTCCAGCACCACCAGCGAGGACAAACCGGTGATGTCGTCGATCTGCGCCTGCACGGTCACGCCGTCGAGGATGTCGACGAACTTGAGCGAGCCGGCCACTTCGGTCACCACCGGGTGGGTGTGCGGATCCCAGTTGGCCACGATCTGGCCACCGGTCACCCGGTCGCCGTCGTGCACCGACACCACCGCGCCGTACGGCAGCTTGTAGCGCTCGCGTTCGCGGCCGACGTCGTCCAGCACCACGACTTCGCCGGAGCGGGACACCGCCACCAGGTTGCCGTTGGCATGTTCCACAGTCTTGATGTTGTGCAACTTGATCGTGCCGGCGTTCTTCACCGCGATGTTGTTCACGGCCGCGGAGCGGGAGGCCGCACCGCCGATGTGGAAGGTGCGCATCGTGAGCTGGGTGCCCGGCTCGCCGATCGACTGGGCGGCAATCACCCCCACCGCCTCGCCGATGTTGACCCGGTGCCCGCGCGCCAGGTCGCGGCCATAGCAGTGGCTGCACACCCCGTAACGGGTTTCGCAGGTGATGGGCGAACGCACGAACACCTGGTCTACGCCGTCGGCCTCCAAGCGGTCCACCCAGTGCTCATCGAGCAGGGTGCCGGCCTCGCAGATCACTTCGTCGCCACCCGGGCGGTAGATGTGTACGGCCGCAACCCGACCCAAAATCCGCTCGCGCAGCGGTTCGACCACGTCGCCGCCCTCGATGATGGGCTGCATCAGCAGGCCCTGTTCGGTGCCGCAATCGACTTCGGTGATGACCAGGTCCTGGGCCACGTCGACCAGGCGCCGCGTCAGGTAACCGGAGTTGGCGGTCTTGAGCGCCGTGTCGGCCAAACCCTTGCGCGCGCCGTGAGTCGAGATGAAGTACTGCAGTACGTCCAGACCCTCGCGGAAATTGGCCGTGATCGGGGTCTCGATGATCGAACCATCCGGCTTGGCCATCAGGCCACGCATCCCGGCCAGCTGGCGGATCTGGGCGGCCGAACCACGGGCCCCGGAATCGGCCATCATGAAGATCGAGTTGAAGGAGTCCTGGAACTCCTCCTTGCCGTGCCGGTTCAGCACCGTTTCCTTGCCGAGTTTGGACATCATCGCCTTGGCGACCTGGTCGTTGGTGTGCGACCAGATGTCCACCACCTTGTTGTAGCGCTCACCGTTGGTGACCAGGCCCGAGGAATACTGGTTCTCGATCTCCTTCACCTCGGTCTCGGCGGCGGCCAGGATCGCCGCCTTCTCCTCGGGGATCACCATGTCGTTGACCCCAATGGAGGCACCGGCACGAGTCGCCTGGCGAAAACCCAGATACATCAGCTGGTCGGCGAACACCACGGTGTCCTTGAGACCGAGGCGCCGGTAGCAGGCATTGACCAGACGCGAGATCGACTTTTTGTTCATCGTCTGGTTGACCAGCTCGAACGGCAAGCCCTCGGGCACGATCTCCCACAGGATGGCACGCCCGACCGTGGTGTCGCGCAGCGCCGTGTTTTCGTGCCGGCTGCCGTCTTCGTCGACCACCAATTCCCGTAGCCGCACCTTGACCCGGGCATGCAGCGACGCGGCCCCGGTTTCGTAGGCCCGGCGCGCCTCCGCGATCCCGGTGAAGGCCATGCCCTCGCCCGGCGCATTGACCCGTTCGCGGGTCATGAAATACAGCCCCAGCACCACGTCCTGCGTCGGCACTATGATCGGCTCGCCGTTGGCCGGCGAAAGGATGTTGTTGGACGCCATCATCAGGGCACGCGCTTCGAGCTGTGCCTCGATCGACAGCGGCACGTGCACCGCCATCTGGTCACCGTCAAAGTCGGCGTTGAACGCGGTACAGACCAGCGGGTGTAGCTGAATGGCCTTGCCCTCGATCAGCACCGGCTCGAACGCCTGGATGCCGAGGCGGTGCAGGGTCGGAGCGCGGTTGAGCATCACTGGGTGTTCGCGGATGACCTCTTCGAGAATGTCCCAGACCTCCGGGGCGCCACGATCGACCAGCTTCTTGGCCGCCTTGATAGTGGTGGCCTGGCCGCGCAGCTGCAGCTTGGAGAAGATGAAGGGCTTGAACAGCTCCAGGGCCATGCGCTTGGGCAGCCCG
The DNA here is from genome assembly GCA_041307205.1 of Gammaproteobacteria bacterium. Classification (GTDB taxonomy): domain Bacteria; phylum Pseudomonadota; class Gammaproteobacteria; order Chromatiales; family Chromatiaceae; genus JARRQB01. Next base: position 6,092 of record JBFZDU010000488.1, read on the forward strand.
CACTGATGGAGTTTGAGGGTCGGGCCGACCACGATCACCGAGCGCCCCGAGTAGTCGACGCGCTTGCCCAGCAGGTTTTGCCGGAAACGGCCCTGCTTGCCCTTGATCATGTCGGCCAGCGACTTGAGCGGGCGCTTGTTGGTGCCGGTGATGGCGCGGCCGCGGCGGCCGTTGTCCAGTAGCGCGTCCACCGACTCCTGCAGCATGCGCTTCTCGTTGCGCACGATGATGTCGGGCGCGGCCAGATCCAGCAGCCGCTTGAGGCGATTGTTCCGGTTGATGACCCGGCGGTACAGGTCGTTCAGGTCCGAGGTGGCGAAACGGCCGCCGTCCAGGGGCACCAGCGGACGCAGTTCCGGCGGCAGCACCGGCAGTACGGTCAGGATCATCCACTCGGGGCGGTTGCCCGATTCGTCCAGGGACTCCAGCAGCTTCAAGCGCTTGGAAATCTTCTTGACCTTGGTCTCCGAGTTGGTGGACTCGATCTCCTCGCGCAGATGCTTGATCTCGTGCGCGATGTCGATGGTCCGGAGCAGTTCGAACACCGCCTCGGCGCCCATCCGCGCATCGAACTCGTCACCGTTTTCCTCGACCGCCTCCAGGTACTGCTCGTCGCTCAGCAGCTGGAAGCGCTCGAGCGGCGTCATGCCCGGGTCTATGACCACGTAGGACTCGAAGTACAGCACGCGCTCGATATCGCGCAGGGTCATGTCCAGCAGCAGGCCGATGCG
>JBFZDU010000489.1:0-3565 GCA_041307205.1 Gammaproteobacteria bacterium
TCCTCCATCGTGCTCACCCGCGGCAGCGGCTTGTGGCCGCGCGCCTCGGCCAGCAGGGAGACGTAGTAGCCGAGGCTCTGGTCGCGGTAGGAGCGGCACAGGTTGAACACCTTGACCGAGCGCCCCTCGCCGTAAGCGGGATCGGTCAAATAGGTGCGGGCCGAAACGATGCCCACGCCGGGAAGGTCGAGCGGCCAGTCGCGCGGGTTGTCGACGACAATGAGGATGCTCACGGCGCGTCCCTCGGCGCCGACCGCGGCGGGTAGACCACCAGCAGGTTGGCGTCATGGGTGACGATGCCGAGCAGCACTGCGCCGATCAGGCGATCGATGTTGACCCAGTATTCGTGCGAGGGGCTGTAGGGGTGGCGCCAGTAGGGATCGGCCACCAGCACATTGCGCTTTTCCCGGTCGTAGCCCGCGAGCACGACGAAGTGGCCGGCCGGCAGGCCGCGGATGTCGTCGGGGGTGTCGTCCGGCCCGAACTCGCGCGCGGCGCGATACAGGTAGGTGGAACTCAGCCCCGTGATGATGGGCAGCTTGCGCCGCAGCAGGCCGCGAATCAGGGGACGCGAAAGGTCGGTCAGGCGCAGCCGCCCGCCGAGGCGCAGGAATTCCAGATAGCCCTCGGTGACGTGCTGGAGCCGGGCATCCTGCGGTTTTGCCTCGCGCTGGCGCTCGAGGCGTTCGGCGATGTCGACGCCCGGCACAAACCAGGTGGGGTCGAACACCGTCAGGTTGTAGGTGTATATGGTGGCCTGGTAGCCCTGGCGCAGGGCATCGCAGGCCAGGAAGATCGCGAAGGTGCCGCCGTGCACCAGCTTGTGGGTGCGTGCGATGACCTCCGCCAGTTCGCTCTCGCCGCCCCAGTAGTCGTAGACCGCATGCAGGCAGGTGGGCCCGCAGGTCGTTTCGTCCGGCTGCGGCAGCATCCTGACCGGCAGACGCAGAGTGATGGGATGCATGAAACGGTCCTCCCCTGGACGGGTCTTGTGCGTGTCTGACAGGCCGGGGTCCCGGCCTAGCGTGCCCACACCACGCGCAGCAGGTTCTCCTGTTCGTTGTAGTGATATTCCAGTTCGCCCTGGTAGGCATGGTGAAGTGCTTCGCCGATGCCGCGGGCGAGATGGATGTCGGTCGTGGTGATCTGGACGCCGTCATCCTGGTCCTCGATCTTCATGATCCGCTTCAACGGATGTTCGGCCTTGGCGCGGGTTTCCTCGTTCCGGGCCAGGTGCAGCAATTCCTCACGGTGATCCTTGAAGTACGGTCCGCTCACGGTCACATAGCCGGCCGGGAATTCGTCATGGATGCGGTGACACGCCGGGCACATTTCCTCGTGGGCCTGGGCAGGCTTCGCCAGCCATTGCCAGCGCCCGTCGTGGAACACGGCGCCGCATTGCGGGCAAACCGTGGGTTCCGGCAGCTTGTGCTTGACCCTGTAGGTGTCGTGACGGTTGTCCTGGACCAGGCGATCGCGCCGCACAGGGTGGAAGTCAGTGAATCGGGTTTTCATAGTGCGCTCCTTCTGTGATGTCAAAAAATTGGCTTACATCCATTGGTTTTCCGCGACAGGACGCTGTTCTCCCCACAGTGCGCCCGGCGGCAGGTCGAGGAGGGAATAAGCGCCCGCCTTCAGGAATGGCAATGCGCGCGCGGCGGCAAGCATCATCCGCGCAGCCAGCCCCGCCTCGTCGTAGCGGGCTTCCAGCAGGAACGAGGCATGGCCGGCGTCCCCCGCTGCGGCATGCCGCTCCAGCAGCACGCCGCGGTCGGTTTCTTCCAGCGCGGCGATGCTGGGGACCGCAAACACCCGCGTCTGTTCATTGAGAAAGAGCGGGTCGTTGACGATGGCGTTCTCCACTTCGGCCGCGTCTGCCGAGGGCTCCAGTTAGACATAGACATAACGCTGGAGGACGCCTTCCCCGGACCGGAACTCGGTCGCCAGCGCTTTTTTCACTCCCTTGATGCCCGCTGCGGCCAGGGTGTGGTGCAGGCTGGTCCCGGTGTGTGGGCGGGTTTCCGTGTGGCCGCGGGGCGCCAGCAGTGCGAACTGGCTGCGGAAGAGGGAAAGGGCGCCGGGGTCGCATCCCGCGCCGACGATGGCCGGCACCTTGTGATGCAGCGCGGCCCGGTGGATTTCCGACTTGTGCTCGAGGAAGGCGTCGCCGTGCAGGCGGGCGCATTCCACCACGGGAATGCGGCTTTGCAGGAGGGCTTGCGCAATCCCCCTGACCGCATCGACGGGCACGCAGACGAGCGCGGCATCCACCTGATTCAGCTCGCTGATATGGGTCACGGCAGGAACCTTCAGCCCGGCTTCATGAAGGCTTTCTGGGCGCCGCACCACACCCGCCAGTTCTGTGGCTTGATCTGAAACGATGGCCTCGGCGCATTTGCGTCCCAGTCTTCCGAAACCGATGATGGCAAGCCGACTTTTTTTCATGTTGTGACACCAGCATCGTGTAATGGAGCGGTTTTCAAAAGCACTTCTTCTTATTCATATTAGGACGTGCGAAGCGCGATGAAGGGTTACCGCGTGCCATCTCCCAATAGCCTGACCATTTCACGCATGAAGGCGGGCAGGTCGGAGGGTTGCCTGGAGGTGACCAGCTTGCCATCCACCACCACCTCGCTGTCTTCATACAGGGCGCCCGATGCCATCAGTTCCTCGGCGACCGACCGGTAACAGGTGGCGTGCCGCCCCTGCATGACGCCGGCCGTGATGAGGATTTGCGGCCCGTGGCAGATGGCGGCAACCGGCTTGTCGCTGCGCATGAATTCCTGCGCGATCGCGACGGCGGCCTGCTCCTTGCGCAGCGTCGCCGGTGCCTTGCCGCCCGGGAGGACGAGCAGGTCGTAGTCCTTCGGGTCGACATCCCGCAACGCCTTGCTCACGGCCACTTCATAGCCGTGCTTGCCATTGATTTTCCCCCTGGCAATCGAGGCAATGTCGACTTCCAGCCCTTCCTCCTGCAGCCGGTAGTAGGGGAACAGCAGTTCGCTATCCTCGAAATGGTCTGCGCTGATGATCAGTGCCTTCATGAAAACTCCTGCTGTCTCCGGGGAGCGGTCGAGGGAAACATCAATCGCGGTGGCGGGTCAGGCCTTGTGTTCGAGCGCGATGCCGGCCAGCTCGATGACCACCCCCAGCGCAAGTACCGCCAGTCCCGCCCAGATTTCGGGGGCCAGAACCATCAGCACACCACCCAGCACCACCAGAAAAATCGCCAGAACACGCCTCGGACGTCGCTTGCTCAACATGACCTTGTTCCCCGCTCCAGGTGCCTACTCGTAACGCAGAAAATCTTCGGCAAGGGTGTCGGCGCCGAACTGTTCGATCAGAGACTCGATCTCCGACTGCAGGGTGTCATCCTCGTCGTCTTCCAGGACGCCATCGCCCACCAGCCGCGCGCCTAGCCCGGCAAGCAGGGCCTCCCTGATCACCGCTAGGGTGGGCGGATTTTCACGGTTCTCGTCGTTGACCACCCATTCGATCACGCGCGAGAGCGGCTCGCTGGCCGTGGTCTGGACAAAGTCGACGGCCAGTGCCTGGGCGCCGAAGA
>JBFZDU010000490.1:0-3140 GCA_041307205.1 Gammaproteobacteria bacterium
GGCGACCGGGTCAGGCGCGGCTCGATGTAACGAATGGTGTCGTAGCCAAAATAGCCCACCAGGCCGCCGGAAAAGCGCAACTGATCGGGCGGCGCGGGGACCCGGAAGCGCGCCTGGAAGGCCGCGATGAAGGCCAGAGGATCGGCCACCTCCTGCTCCTCGACCACCGCGCCGTCCGTATCGATCACCACCCGCTGACCAAATACTCGCAGGCGGGTGCGACAGGGCAGGCCGATGATGGAGTAACGCCCCCACTTCTCGCCGCCCTGGACCGATTCGAACAGGTAGCCGTAAGGCCCGTCGACCAGCTTGAGGTAGACGCTGAGCGGGGTATCGAGGTCGGCGAGCACCTCGCAGACCACTGCAATGCGGTTATGTCCCGCGGCGACGAGGGCGTCGAATTGTTCAGGTGTCATGGTCTTCTCCGCACAACAAATACCGGGCTGGAATCGGGTCGGGGCCTAACCACGCCAGCGCGTACCGCAATCGCCCGTGTCGTTGTGGGAACAGTCGACCATGTTGCCGTAAGTAGTGGGTTGCCGTGGCGAGAGAACATAACCAAAAACCCCCAGGGCGCCAAGCTGTCACGCATTGTGGCCGCTTGCGACGGGCAAAGCACCCCGCCTGGCCGAGTGTCGGGTGAAAATGATATTGACTTATTAGAATATACTTATATACTTACGACCTATCGACAGACGCCTGGCATCGAACCCTTTTCCGCTCGGTCGGTAACAACTTCCAACCCCTACTTCCTCGGAGATCCGGACCATGAAAAAAATCATCGCGATTGCCGCGCTCATCGCTTCCACGCAGGCTGGCGCCTTCTGGGGCTTCGGCGACGGCCTGGGCGACGGCTTCGGCAACGGCGCCATGGACTTCAACATGAGCTTCTCGGGCCGCGCTCACAGCCGCGCCAACGGTTACGGCTACGGTTACAACCACCCCTACTACGGCCATGCCCCCTACGGCGTGCCTTACTACGCGCCGGTGGCCGCGCCGGTCGCGCCGGTCGCCCCGCAGGCCCAGGCACCCGCAGCGAACTGATTTGGCTCACTCCGGACGTAAAAAGGGCGCTTTGAGCGCCCTTTTTAGTTCTGCAAGACGCGGTCCCGACCGTCAGACATCGATCCCGCTGTTGACCCCGAAATCACGCCGTGCCGCCACGATGGAGACGGTGAAACCGGCGATCACGTCCGCCAGGGCCATCAGCCCCAGGATGAAAAACGTCGAGTTGCCACAGCCGGCCACGGTCAGGAACTCCACCAGGAAGACCACGAACACCAGGGTCGAGAGCGTGTGGTCCAGCACCGAGGACATGCCGGTGCGGGTGGACTTGAAGATCTCCACATACAGGACCAGCACGCCCGTCACCAGGTACAGGTCGTGCACGCTGAACACCCAGCGGGCACCCGAGATCAGGTTCATCACGAACAACTCGGTGGCGAGCATGGCCTGCACGTCGCTACTGAACAGCAGCAGGTTGTAGGCGAGCAGCGGCAGGGCGAACAGCGGGATGGCTTTCAACATGTCGGGTCAGTCCAGTCCATGCGGGTTCGGGGCGGGTACCGGGCAGACTCAGGCCGCGGCCTCCAGCAGGCCCTGCAGCTCGGCCATGGAATCGATCACGGCGTCCGGGGCGTAGTTGCGGATATCCTCACCGTGGTTGTAACCGTAGCTCATGCACACGATCTGGAAGCCGGCGGCCCGGGCCGCGGTCACGTCGCTCTTCGAGTCGCCGATCATCAGAGCGTGCGCCGGGGCCACCCCGAAATGCGCCGCGGCGTGCAGCAGCGGCTGGGGGTGCGGCTTTTTCTCGGGCAGCGTATCGCCGGCCACCACGATGCCGAAGGCATCGTACACACCCAGGTCCTGTAGCAATGGCAGGGTGAACTGGGCGGCCTTGTTGGTGACGCAGCCGAGCGGGTAGCCGGCCGCCTGCAGATAGGCGAGCCCCTCGCGCACGCCGGGGTACAGCTGCGAGCGCTTGGAGGTGTTCTCCGCATACAGCGCGATGAAAATCGGATAGGCCCGGGCGTAATCCGCGTCGCTCGGCTCGCCGTCCAGTTGGCCGATCAGCGCCCGGCGCACCAGACGCTCGACACCGTTGCCGACCCAGTCGCGGACCCGCCGTTCGCCGTGCGGGGGCCGCCCGAGCTGCTTCATCATCTCGTCGACGCAATACGCCAAGTCCGGCACGCTGTCCACCAGCGTGCCGTCCACGTCGATGAGGATCATCTGTGGTTTGGCGATCATGGAGTTATCGATCTGTCCCGGCGGCTGGCCACCAAGCGCGGTCAAGCGGCCTTGGCCACTTTCGCCAGTTCGTCGCGCATCTGCCTGACCACGCTGTCGTAGCGGTGCGGGTCGCTGTCCTTGCCCTTGCCGAAGATGCCTGAGCCGGCCACGAAGGTGTCGGCACCAGCGGCGGCGATCTCGCCGATGTTGTCGACCTTCACCCCACCGTCGATCTCCAGGCGGATGTCGCGGCCGGAGGCGGCGATCAGCTGCCGCGCCTGCCGCAGCTTGTCCAGCGCGGCAGGAATGAAACTCTGGCCGCCGAAGCCGGGGTTGACCGACATCAGCAGGATCATGTCGATCTTGTCCATCACGTACTCGAGGTGGCTGAGCGGCGTGGCCGGGTTGAACACCAGGCCGGCCTTGCAGCCCTCGCCCTTGATCAGCTGCAGGGTGCGATCGATGTGCGCCGAGGCCTCGGGGTGGAAGGTGATGTAGGTCGCGCCGGCGGCGGCAAAATCACCCACGATGCGGTCCACCGGGCTGACCATCAGGTGCACGTCAATGGGCGCGGTGATGCCGTGCTTGCGCAACGCCTCGCACACCAGCGGACCTATGGTCAGGTTGGGGACGTAATGGTTATCCATCACGTCGAAGTGGATGAAGTCAGTGCCGGAAGCCAGCACGTTGTCGCATTCCTCACCCAGCTTGGCGAAGTCCGCCGACAGGATGGACGGCGCGAGCGCGAAATCTGCCATGGTCATCGCTCCCCGGCCGGGCGGTGCCGGCTCGAAAAACCCAGGAAATGGCCCCGCACGCCGGGACCGGTCTATAAAATGGACTGCAGACTTTAACCGAACTGACCCGATTTTTCAGCCCTGGAACCGAACGGCCGGGATTCGGTC
>JBFZDU010000491.1:0-4500 GCA_041307205.1 Gammaproteobacteria bacterium
CTCACCTTGCTGAAGTCGCCGATCCAGGCGTTGCCCTCCCCGAAGGCCAGGCTGTAGCCGACCACCAGCCACAACACCGACACCACACCGGCGATCGCGAAGCACTGCAACAGCACCGACAGGACGTTCTTGGTCCGGACCAGCCCCCCGTAGAACAGGGCCAGACCCGGCAGGGTCATGAACAGGACCAGGGCCGTCGAGGTCAGTATCCAGGCCGTGTCGCCGGCGCTCAGGGTCGCCTCTTCCGCCCAGGCGCCACCGGATAGAACTACTAACCCCGCCGTGGTCAGCGAAATTTGCCACTTGTGCATGCTTTACCCCTTCGATTCGGTTAGGTACGCCCGCTTGGGGCGCCCCACGGCATGCACAAATCCTGCCGCCAATCCAATAGCAATAAAAACAGTCGGTTAACTGCCAGCCGCACAAATTCGGGCAATCAGTCAGGCAAGATTGGTGCGCACTACCCAGTGGCGTGCGCAAAATCGGTGCAATTGCGCTGCAAACAAAACGGCCGATGCCCGATTTCGGGACATCGGCCCAACTATGGCCAATCACCAAGGGGAGTCTCAATGAACTTGCGTTCATCACGGGGGCATCTCACCCCCGCAAATCCTCAGACCCTACCCTGGCTGAAAAAGTTTCACGCCGGGCGCTTTTAGCCTACACCGCGCTCGCGCCCCGTCGCTCGACTCGAAATCACCGCAAGCTGCCGTCGTGACCCGCGATACGGCTACAATCTGCCCCGGCCGGGGCCAGTCCTTCGCGACCGCCACGCCGCCCCTCGGCCCCCATCTCGACCAGGAGACTTAAGAACGTGCATTCATTGACCGCGCCGCTCGCACTTGTCCTGCTGGGGTTGCCGGGACTCGCCCTCGCCGCCGGGGATGGCAGCCCCCTGGATCTGACCACCCATTGGGTGGGCTACACGGCCATCGCGCTGTTTGTCGCGGCCTACGCCCTGGTGATGGCGGAGGAGTTCACCCATCTGCGCAAATCCAAACCCGTCATCCTGGCCGCAGGCATCATCTGGGCGTTGATCGCCTTGGTCTATCAAACCCACGGCTTCACCCAGGAGGCCGAGCACGCTGTCCGGCACAACCTCCTCGAATATGCCGAACTGATGCTGTTCCTGCTGGTCGCGATGACCTACATCAACGCCATGGACGAGCGCCTGGTATTCGAAGCACTGCGTTCCTGGCTGGTGCGCAAGGGTTTCGGCTTTCGGCAACTGTTCTGGATCACCGGTGGCCTGGCGTTTTTCATCTCGCCGGTGGCCGACAACCTAACGACTGCTCTGCTGATGTGTGCGGTGGTCATGGCTGTGGGAGGTGCCAATGCCAAGTTCGTCCTGTTGGCTTGCATCAACATCGTGATCGCAGCCAATGCCGGCGGCGCCTTCAGCCCGTTCGGCGACATCACCACGCTGATGGTGTGGCAAAAAAACATTGTCACTTCTCAGGGTGCGGCCGTCGATTTCTGGACCTTCTTCTCATTGTTTCTGCCCGCGGTCGTCAACTGGCTGGTGCCGGCTGTCCTGATGAGCCTGGCGGTACCTCATGAGCGGCCAAGCGGCGGCGGCGACATGGTGCGCATGAAACGCGGGGCCAAGCGCATCATCGCCTTGTTTCTGCTCACCATCATGACCGCCGTGAGCTACCACAATTTCCTGCACCTGCCCCCGGTCATCGGCATGCTGACCGGCCTCGCCTACCTGAAGTTTTTCGGCTATTACCTCAAGAAGACCGTCCACCGGGAACGCCGGATGAGCAACGGCGAGACCAGGACCGAGGTTGAACGCGACGAGCAACTGGGGGATCCGGTGGCGTTCGAGGTCTTCAACAACGTCGCCCGCGCCGAATGGGACACCCTGCTGTTCTTCTACGGGGTGGTGTTGTGCGTCGGCGGCCTGGGTTTTATCGGCTACCTCGCCCTGGCCTCCGAGGCCATGTACATCGGCTGGGGCGCCACGTCCGCCAACATCGCCGTGGGCCTGCTCTCCGCGGTCGTGGACAACATCCCAGTCATGTTCGCCGTGCTGACCATGATGCCGGACATGTCCGTGGGGCAGTGGATGCTGGTCACACTCACCGCCGGGGTTGGCGGCTCTCTGCTGTCCATCGGCTCGGCGGCGGGCGTGGCGCTAATGGGACAGGCACGCGGCAAGTACACCTTCTTTGGCCACCTCAAATGGACCCCGGTGATCGCGCTTGGCTACGTCGCCAGCATCCTGGTACACATCTGGTTGAATGGCCACATGTTCTGGGAGAACCTGGGCTGACAGCGCGACGCCGGCGCAGTCCGGTAGAAGATCGCCATGAACACCCTGCCCGACCCTCACGCCCCAGCCGCTCCCGATGGGAGCGCGAGATGCGGTAGCGCGACGCGCTGTTTCCAGCCGGCGCTACTGGCCGTGCTCGGCATGCTGTGCAGCGGCCCGGCCATGGCGGTCCGGGTCCAGACGGTCGCGCCCGCGGAGCTGGGCGGTGCGGCCTGGTTGGCCATGGGCATCTTCGTCGTCGCCATGACCGCCGCGGTGGCCGAAGAACTCATCGGACTGCGCAAGTCCAAACCCATACTGCTGGCAGCCGGGCTGATCTGGGGGCTCATCGCGTTTGCCGAGTTGAGCGTCGGCGGGCATGGTGCGGAGGCAGCCGCGCGGCACTACCTGCTGCAATACGCAGAGCTGATGCTGTTCCTGCTGGTGGTGATGACCTACATCAACGCCATGAACGAGCGCCGCGTGTTTGGGGCGCTGCGCGCCCACATTGCGCGTGTCGGCATCACCTACCGCCGCCTGTTCTGGATCACAGGCACAGTGACCTTCGCCGTCTCCCCGTTTCTCGACAACCTGAGCACCGCGCTGCTGATGGGGGCGGTAGTCCTCGCCTTGAGCGACGACCACCCGCGTTTTGCCACTCTGGGTTGCATCAATGTCGTGGTGGCGGCCAATGCCGGTGGGGTATACAGCCCGTTCGGCGACCTCACCACGCTGATCATCTGGCAACAGCAACTGCAGACCCCGCAGGGCATGCTCGATTTTTGGCGTTTCTTCCACCTGTTGCTGCCGGCGCTGGCGGGTTACCTGTTGACCGCCGCACTGCTGTCCCGCGCCGTACCGGACGGGGCACCGAGCGGACAGATCGCTCCCGTCGTCATGCGTCGCGGCGGGACTGCCATTATCGTGCTGCTGTTGGCCACCATCGCGACCACGGTGGCGTTTGAAGCCTGGCTGCACCTGCCACCGGTCGTCGGCATGATGACCGGGTTGTCCTACCTGCAGATTCTCGGCTTTTATCTCAAGGTGACGCACCGCCCTGGTAACGGCGGCGAGGACATCGGGCTGCCGCTACCGGCCGACGGCCAAGTCCCGTTCGACGTCTTCAGGCGAATCTCCAAGGCCGAGTGGGACGCGCTGTTCTTTCTCTACGGCTTGGCCCTGAGCGTCGGCGGCTTGGCCTACCTGGGCTGGCTCGCGGCCGCGGGCGACCTGATGTACGGACACTGGGGCCCGGACGTCGCGAATCTGATGGTCGGCCTCTATTCGGCCGCGGTCGAGAACATTCCGACCATGCTTGCCGTGCTGGCCATGCGGCCGGAGATGAGCCTCGGGCATTGGCTGACTGCGACCTTGACCATCGGCATCGGCGGGAGCCTGCTGTCGATCGGGTCGGCCGCCGGCATCGCCCTGATGGGCCAGTCCCGCGGTACCTATACGTTTCTCAAGCACCTGCGTTGGACGCCCGCCATAGCCGCCGGTATGGCACTGTCGCTGAGCGTCCACTATGCCGTGAACGCCCACCTGTTCTGACCTCAACCTGCTGCAACGCAGCAATCGAAGGCGGCAAAAATCACGGCATTCGTGCACCCTACCTCCCTTGCCGGGGCGCAACTTCCCTGACCCGCGGTTGGTGGTATAGTCCGGCGTTCTGTCACCACCGGTGATGGAAAAGCTGCTTGCCTCAGGCTGTTTTTCCATCACCAGGCGAACCCGCCAAAAGGCACGAAAATCATCAACTCAGGGCTATTCTCGGAGGCCAACCATGTCCAAAAAACACCCGATCGTCGCGGTCACCGGTTCGTCCGGCGCCGGCACGACCACGGTCAAGCGCGCGTTTGAGCACATCTTCCTGCGTGAAGGCATCAACTCCGCCGTCATCGAGGGCGACAGCTACCACCGTTACAACCGCGCCGAGATGCGGGTCCAGATGAAGGACCACAACCTCAGCCACTTCGGTCCCGAGGCCAACATCTTCGACAAGTTGGAAGCGACCTTCCAGACCTACGGCGAGACCGGCGGCGGTGAGCGGCGTTACTACATACACAGTGCCGAAGAGGCCGATTTCCACAATGCGCGGCTCGGCATCAATGCACAGCCGGGGGAATTCACGCCCTGGGAACCGATCGAGGAAGGCACCGACCTGCTGTTCTACGAAGGCCTGCATGGCATGGTGGTGACCGAGGACGCCAACGTCGCCCGGCATGTGGACTTGGGCGTGGGCG
>JBFZDU010000492.1:0-5226 GCA_041307205.1 Gammaproteobacteria bacterium
CCCGGCAACCCTTACCGGTAGCACTGCCGCCGAGCCGGCCGAGGACGAGTCCTGGACCTGGTTCGGCATGGGCTTCGAGAACCGCCGGCAGCACCTGGAGCGGGGCCATGAGGGTTTCGGCCCGGCTTCCCGGCCCAGCGGCGGCTTCGGCCAGTCCGGCCGCCGCGGCGGGAACAGCGGTGCTGGCCGGGGGCGCTGACCGCATGCCGGCGGGCTCATCCCGCCCGGCTGGGGTTCGAGCCGCCCCCCACTTTTGAGCCTCTCCCCTGCCAAGCAGGGACATCAGAATTCGCCGCCCAGGGTCAACGAGCCGCGGTGCCGCCGGTAGTCGAAGCTGTCGCCCTGGAGCGGGCCATCGAAAGTTTGATCGTTGGAATCCCGCTCGCTCCATTGATAGTCAGCCGCGACATACCAGCGCGCGGAAAGCTCGTACTTGCAGCCGGCAAACAGCGCCGCGAAGTTGTCGCGGCGGCCGCTGCCACGGAAATCGGACCGCGCATACAGCCCGCCCCAGTGCAGCGACAACGGCGGGCGTAGCCGGTGCTCGACCTGCATTTCGACCTCGTCATACAGGTTCGCTGCAGCCCCCGGCTCGGTAGTCTCTAGCAGCGCGCGTTTGGCCTCGATCTCGAACCGCGTGCCGGGCGTCAGCCGCCAATCGAACTTGGCGGCAAAATCCAAGGCGTGGATGGCGGAGAAACGCGGCTCCTGGAAATCCTGGCTGAGTAGTCCGAGGTAGGCCTCGAGCAGGCGGCCTTCGCCGAAGCGCTGTTTCAGCCCGGCCGCCACGCGGTAACCGGTCGAGTCCCGCACATAGCCAGCAATATCCGGGGATATCCGATAGTCGCGCCGGTCGTAGAGCGCCTGCACGAACACCTCGGTTTGGGGCGACAAGCGCTGTTGCAGACGCAGCGCGGCGCCCAGCAGATCGCGGTCGCGGTCGGTGTTGCTGAGGAGCGCGGCCAAGCCGGGTGTCGGGTCGTAACGCAAGGACTCCAGGGTCGCGCCGAGCCGCGCCTGGTAGTCACCGCGGCGGTACAGCAGGCCAAGCTGGCCCGAACGGGTGCTGTAGGTCGTGGGTGAAGTGCCGCTCAGGTCGGCGTCCGGCGAGTCCCGGCTTTCGTGTTGCGCCTGGTAGCCGGCACCGGCGTAACCCAGCAGGGAGCTGGTGAGCTGCCAGCGACCGTCGGCGTCGAGCCAGTAATCGTCGTAGTTCTCCGAGCTGCGGTCGGCGTAGCGCGCCAGGTCGGCGCCGAGGTCGACGCGCAGGCGCTGCCCCTCATGCCGCCGGTCGAGTCGCAAGCGGGGAGCGAACAGGGCGGCGAAATCGCTCACCGGCGCGTGTCGGGTGGCGAACAGGTTGCTGTCGTAAACGGCGGACAGGCGCAGCGAGGGCAGTGCCACCCACGCCGGCTGCGCCCCGGGGCCGGATGCCGGCGCATCCACTGCCACGGCACTCGTCCAGGCCAACCACGTCAGCAAGGCCGCCGCCGTCCGATCCGGCCACATTGACTCGCCCCCCACCGGCCCTTGCCGGTAGCACCTGCCGCCTTTATCGGCGCCATCCCCCCGGTGTGCACCCCGAGGACCGAACCCGTGTTTGAGCGGAAACTGTAACAGCCGCCCCGGGGTGACGCCTTTGCCCGGGTCAAGGCCGGTGCGGATCAACCCGCGGCGGACACTGTCAGCAGGGCATCGCTGCACGAACTTGGCGCGTGTCGCACCGCCGCGGGGCGGACGGCTGCCGGTTCGGCGCCGGGATTGACGAGGTTTCCCGCCGAATCAAGCCGGTCGGCGGTGGCACAGCGATTGCTCAGGTTTCAGTGCATTTCGCCGCTACTTCAAATGAAACCAACGCATGTCCCAGGCGGGCATAGGGGGTGGAAAATGGTGAGGGTATTCGACATGTCAACGGGCCTGTGCATGCTCGGCGAGACGACCGAGGAGCAACGCCAGGTCGCAACCGCTGCCGCCATGCAACCCTGGGCCAAGCCATCTCTGCAATTGCAGCTGCTCACCCTCGAAGCTCAACCGCAGCGGCCTTGGCGGTTACCACCCGACTTGGCTGAGGTGCGCGCAGCCGCCTTCGTACGGCGGCACGGCGGCTAATCAGGCGTCGATCCGCAGCTCCACCAGGCCGTCACGCACCCCAACCGTCAGCGCCACCAACCGGTCACCCGCACAGGGACCGCGCAGGCAGCGGCCGTCGGCAATCCCGAACAGGGCCCCGTGCAGCGCACACTGGATGTAGTGGCCGTCGAAATCCAGGAACTGGTCGGGCTGCCACTCCAGCGGCGCGCCGGTATGTGGGCAGCGATTGCGATAGGCATAGACCGCGTCGCCGCGTCGCACCACGAACAATTCGAGCGGCTCCGCGCCGTCGCGCGGCAGGCTGAAGCCCCGGCTACCCGGGTCTGCCAGTTCCTCGAACCGACACAGGCTTAGGGCTTTCACGCCAGTAAGCCGTCCATCCCGACGCGCCCGCACTTGCGCCCCGCCAGCCGACAACCGGCGTCGACACAGGCCGCCCAGGGCAGGCCACGCAGTACTGCGTCGATGACGCCGGCGTTGAACACGTCGCCAGCTCCCAGGGTGTCCACCAGCTGCGGCGGCGGATAGGCCGGACTGTGGCTGATCAAACCGGCGCCGTTGCGCGCCCAGGCGCCCGCCTCGCCCCAGGCGCAGCAGCTCAAGGCGCCGCCACGCGGCAGCGCGCGCAACAGGTCGGCGGCATGGGCGTAACCGCGGGACCGGGCGTAGTGCCGGCCGAACAGCAGCACATGGGGCAGGCCGAACAGTTGCTCGATGCCGGGCCGCGGTTTTTCCACCTCCAGCGAGCAGCGCGGCGGTCCGTGGTGGCGTACGCGCCGCAGCATGTCCGCGAGCTGCGGGACGGCGCGACCTTCGAAGTGCACCCAGTCGTAGTCGTCCAGCGGAATGGCGGCGAAGGCCGCTGCGGGATACTCGGGCAGGTCGCGGTAGTGGACGATGGTGCGGCTGCCGGTGGACTCGCTCAGCGTGATGTAAGAAGTCGGCAGTTTTCCGCCACGCTGGCGCTGGCAATGCGCCACCCCCACGCCGTACCGGCCGAGGTCCGCCAGCACCAGCTCGGCGTCGGGCTCATCGGCCAGCACGCCCGCCCAGTCACAGACATGCCCGAGCTGTGCCAGGGCGACCAGGGTATTGGTCGCGTTGCCGCCGCGGCTGCGCCGCTGCGCGCGGGCACGGACCTCGGCGTCTTCGGCCGGGTAGGCCGCCACCGTGTTCACCACGTCCAACGTGGCAATGCCCACCCCCAGGACACGCATCACCGCGGTCAGCCGCCGGCCCCGAACAAGTATTTGAACAGTTCACCACGCCCACTGAGCAAGGTCGCCAGCTCCAGGGCGCCGATCACCAGCACCAACCCGACCACCAATCCCAGCAGCAGACTGCCGGTCCGCCCGGCGTCACCGGTCACTTTGCCGATATCCAGGGCGCGACGCGGCGGCCTGATCCGGTGATCGCGCAGCAAGCCTTCGTCGAGCAGATCGTCGGCCGGGTCCCCCGCAGCGGCATCCCGGGACACCCCCGCCAGGCCGTCCGTGCTACCCGGCACCGCATCCGCCGGTGACCTGGCGGCCTGCCTCAGGACCTCGAGCTCGCTGCCCGCTTGCTCCAGCTGCGCCTCGATCCGGTGCCGATCCTGCGCCGCGGCCGCCAGCTCGCGTTCGCGCTGCTCCAGGGCCTCGCGCAGCCCGCCGAGCTCCTGGCGCAGCGCCTCCTGCTGCACTGGCGCCCGGGCCGCCTCTTGCTGTGCCGCGTCTCGCTGCGCCTGGGCGCTCGCCAGTTCCTCGCGCAGCCGGGCGGCATCATCCACCGCCAGCTGCCGCACCATGGCGAGTTCGCTGTTGAGGCTCTCGATATCTTCGGCAGCCGACTGGGCCGCGCGGATCTGCTCGGCGTAACGCGCCATCACGTCGCGCAACTCCTCGCCCTCGGCGCGCAGCCTGACCACCTCCGCCCGCGCCAGGTCCCGCTCCCGCGACAGGGTTTGCACGGCCGCGCTCGCATCGGCGGTCGAGGTTTCGCTTGCAGCAGCGGCCGCCAGGGCGTCGCGCTCGACGGTCAGGACGCGCAGCTGCTCCCGCAGCGACTCCTCCGCCGCCTGGCGCTGCACGTACAGCAGCGCCGAATCCTCACTCACCGCCTCGAGCCGGGCCAGCCTGCCCTGCAGCTCACTGAGTTCGGCCTGGGCTTGGGCAAGTTCCGCACTGCGCTCCTGCAGCAGATCCCCCTGTGCCCTGGCGGCATCACTGCGGTCGGCGGACTCCGCGTGCTGCGCCGCCTGCGCCCCCGCTAGTTCGGTCTGCGCCCGCGCCAGCGCCTCGGCCTGCTGCTGCAACCGCTCGGCCTGCGCCGCTACCGTATCGCGCAGTGCCGCCGCCGCGTCGGCCGACTGGTCCAGCCGCGCCCGCTGGCTGGCAAGCTCGTCCCGCGCACCGGCCAACGCCTCCGCGGCGGCCGTTGCGGCGACCAGGCGCTGTTGCACCTCCTGCAGTTCGGCCTCGGCCGTTGCAGCCCGCGCCAGGGCCTCCTGGGCCATGCTTTCCGGCTCAGCCCGGCCGGCCTGTTCGTGCGCCAGCGCGGCGCGCAGCCGCTCCAGTTCGGCGTGCGCCGCATCGCGTTCGCCAGCCAGGGACTGCACTTCGGCATCCAGGCCCGCGCCACGCCCGATTGCCACCGCCAAGTCCCGTTCGAGCGTGGCGATGCGCGCCAGTTGCTGCTCCTGCGCCGCGGCGGCCGCGGCCGATTGCGCCTGCAGGGCAACAAGCGCTGCGGTCGTTTCGGTCAGCCGTTCGCCCTGGCTCGCCTGGTCGTGCTCCGCCGCCGCACAGCGGGCAGTCAGTGCGGCGGATTCACTGCGGGCCTGCGCCAGCGCGTCCTGCAGTCGGTCCCGTTCTGTGCCGAGATCAGCCGCGTCGGCGGTCAACAAGGCGAGCTGCTGCGTGAGTTCGGTCGCACGCGCCTCCGCGTCCACCTGGGCGTCGGACAGCGCCCGTTCTGCCGCCCGCAGCGCATCCACCTCGTTCTGGCGCGCCTCCAGCTGCGCCACGGCCGCGGCGCGCTGTGCCTCGACCACCTCCAGGCGCTCCCCCAGTTCCAGCAGGCGGGCGGCCGTCTCTTCCTGGCGGGCGGCATGCCCGGCGCGCGCCTGCTGCAATTCGGCGTCGAGGCGCTGGAACC
>JBFZDU010000493.1:0-6096 GCA_041307205.1 Gammaproteobacteria bacterium
TTGGCGGCGAGCGGGTAGAGGGTGTCGTTGATCAAGGTGGACTTGCCCGAGCCGGACACGCCGGTGACGCACACGAACAGCCCCGCCGGGATTTCCAGGTCGACGTCCTTTAGGTTGTTGCCGCAGGCGCCGTGCAGTTGCAGCAGCCGCTTGGGGTCGCTGCGGCGCCGCTGCGCCGGGACCGCGATGCGCTGGCGACCGGCCAGGTAGTCGCCGGTGAGCGAGTCGGCGCAGGCGGCGATGGCCGCGGCGTCGCCCTGCGCCACCACCCGGCCACCGTGCACGCCGGCACCCGGCCCCATGTCGACCACGTGATCGGCGGCGCGGATGGCGTCCTCGTCGTGCTCCACCACCAGCACCGTGTTGCCCAGGTCGCGCAGCTGGCGCAGCGCAGCCAGCAGCCGCGCGTTGTCGCGCTGGTGCAGGCCGATCGAGGGCTCGTCGAGCACATACAGCACCCCCACCAGGCCGGCACCGATCTGGCTGGCCAGGCGGATGCGCTGCGCCTCGCCGCCGGAGAGGGTGTCGGCGCTACGATCCAGGGTCAGGTAGTTCAACCCCACGTTCACCAGGAACTGCAGCCGCACCCGGATCTCCCGGGCTATGCGGCTGGCGATCTCGCCGCGCTGCCCCGGCAGGGTCAGCGCTTCGAAGAACCCCAGGCAGCGGTCGATCGCCAGCGCCGTGACCTGGGGCAGGGTGTGCTCGGCCACGAACACGTGGCGCGCGGCGCTGCCGAGGCGGGTGCCGCCGCAGTCCGGGCAGGGCTGGGTCGAGAGGTAGCGGGCCAGCTCCTCGCGCACCGCGTTCGACTCGGTCTCGCGGTAACGCCGCTGCAGGTTGGGGATCACGCCCTCGAAGGGGTGGGTCTTTTTCAGCAGGGTGCCGCGGTCACTGTAGTAACTGAAGGCGATCGGTGCGTCGCTGCCGTACAGCACGGTGTGACGGACCGCCTCGGGCAGTTCCAGCCAGGGCGTTTCGGGGTCGAAGCCGTAGTGTTCGGCGAGGCTGCGCAGCATCTGGAAGTAATAGGCATTGCGCCGGTCCCAGCCGCGCACGGCGCCTCCCGCCAGCGACAGCTCGGGGTGTCCGACCACCTTGGCCGGGTCGAAGAACTGCTCGACGCCGAGCCCGGCGCAGCTCGGGCAGGCCCCGGCCGGGTTGTTGAACGAGAACAGCCGCGGTTCCAGCTCCGGGATGCTGTGCCCGCACACCGGGCAGGCGAAGTTGGCCGAGAAGGTCAGCTCGATCGGCTCGCCGTCGAGGGCCGCGATGCGTGCCACCCCGCCGGACAGCCCGAGCGCGGTCTCGAACGACTCGCTCAGGCGCAGCTGCAGGTCCGCGCGCACCTTGAACCGGTCCACCACCACTTCGATGTTGTGCTTGCGGTGCAGCTCCAGTGCCGGCGGCTCGTCCAGCTCGAACACCTCGCCGTCGATGCGGGCGCGGATATAGCCCTGGGCGTGCAGCTCTGCGAGCAGCTTGTGGTGCTCGCCCTTGCGCGCCGACACGACCGGCGCCAGCAGCATCAGGCGGGTCCCCTTGGGCAGCGCCAGCACCTGGTCGACCATCTGCGAGACGGTCTGGGCCGCCAGCGCGACCCCGTGCTCAGGGCAGCGCGGGGTGCCGGCGCGCGCATACAGCAGCCGCAGGTAGTCGTAGATCTCGGTGATGGTGCCGACCGTCGAGCGCGGGTTGTGGCTGGTGGTCTTTTGCTCGATGGCGATGGCCGGCGACAGGCCCTCGATATGGTCGACGTCGGGCTTGTCCATGATCGCCAGGAACTGGCGGGCGTAAGCCGACAGGGATTCGACGTAACGGCGCTGCCCCTCGGCGTAAACAGTGTCGAAGGCCAGCGACGACTTGCCCGAACCGGACAGTCCGGTGATCACGATCAGGCGGTTGCGCGGCAGGTCGAGATCGACGCTCTTGAGGTTGTGGGTGCGGGCTCCCCGGATCTGAATGCTGTCCATCAGGGCTGTCCTCGACCGGTCGGCCACGCCGCTGCCCGGTCCGTGGCGGGCAAAACAATCGCGAAGTATACCGCCGCGTCCCAGATGCGGCCCAAGGGGCGTGCACTCGTTTACAATGACCGCCCGTTTTCCCGACCGATGCCGCGAACCCTTGTCCAGACGTCGCCAAAACCGCCATCCGATGACTGCCACCGAGCGCCGCGCCGCCGCCGGCCTGGCCGGTATCTACGGCTTCCGCATGCTCGGGCTGTTCCTGATCCTTCCGGTGTTCGCGCTGCACGCCGAGGCGCTGCCGGATGCCACGCCGCTGCTGGTGGGCCTGGCGATCGGCATCTACGGCTTGACCCAGGCGGTGCTGCAGATCCCGTTCGGCATGCTGTCCGATCGCATCGGGCGCAAGCCGGTGATTGTCGGCGGGCTGCTGCTGTTTGCCGCGGGCAGCGCCATCGCCGCGCTCGCCACGGACTTGCACTGGATCATTGTCGGGCGCGCGGTGCAGGGCAGCGGTGCCATCGCGGCCGCGATCATGGCGCTGGCCGCGGATCTCACCCGTGAATCGCAGCGCACCAAGGCGATGGCGGCGATCGGCATGACCATCGGCTTTTCCTTCATGCTGGCGATGATCCTGGGCCCGCTGCTGCACACCTGGGTGGGGGTGTCCGGGATCTTCTGGTTCACCGCCGGTCTCGCCCTGGTCGGACTGGTGCTGGTGGTGGGGGTGGTGCCGACGCCGGCGCACCAGCAGGTCCACCGCGATGCCGAGCCGGTGCCGGCGCTGCTCGGGCGGGTCCTGCGCAATCCCGACCTGCTGCGCCTCGATTGGGGCATCTTCTCGCTGCACCTGATCCTGACGGCGTTGTTTCTCGGCTTCCCCCTGGCCTTGCGCGATGCCGGCCTGGCCCCCGAGCGGCACACCCTGGTGTATCTGCCGGTACTGCTGGCAGCGGTCGCGGCCATGGTGCCCTTCATCATCCTGGCCGAACGGCACGGGCGTATGCAGGCGGTGTTCAGTGGCGCGGTGGCCGTCCTCGGGCTGGCCCTGGGCGGCCTGTACCTGGCGCCGGACAGCGTGTGGCAACTGGCGCTGCTGCTGTGGGCCTTCTTCACGGCCTTCAACCTGCTGGAGGCCAGCCTGCCGTCGCTGGTCTCGAAAATCGCCCCGGCCGACGCCAAGGGCTCCGCCATGGGGATCTACTCCACTTCGCAGTTCGCCGGGGCGTTCGTCGGCGGGGCGCTCGGGGGCTGGGCGCACCAGACGCTCGGCGTGCACGGCACCTTTCTCGCCGGGGCGCTGGTGGCGCTGGTGTGGTTCGGCGTCGCCGCAGGCATGCGACCGGTGCGCCGGCTGAGCAACGAGTTGCGGGCGCTGGGAATCGCGGGCACCGGGGATTCCGGCGAGCTTACGCGCCGCCTGCTCGCCGTGCCAGGCGTGGCCGAGGCGGTGGTGGTGGCCGACGAGGGGGTGGCCTATCTGAAGGTCGACCGGGAGCGCCTGGACGGCCCGGCATTGGATGCAATCTTGGCGCCCGACGCGTAGACTCGCCGTTTTGACCGGCGCAGGGAAGCGTCACCCGAGGAGGATAGACAGATGGCTACCAGGGGCATCAACAAGGTCATACTGATCGGCAATCTGGGGGCGGACCCCGAGACCCGCTACATGCCGAGCGGCGATGCGATCACCAACATCCGGCTGGCCACGTCCGAGACCTGGAAGGACAAGCAGAGCGGCGAGCAACAGGAGCGCACCGAGTGGCACCGCGTGGTGTTCTTCAAGGGCCTGGCCGAGATCGCCGGCAAGTACCTGCGTAAGGGCTCCAAAGTCTATGTCGAGGGCAGCCTGCGCACCCGCAAGTGGCAGGGCCAGGACGGCAAGGACAATTACACTACCGAGATCGTCGCCGACCAGATGCAGATGCTGGACGCACGGGCCAGTGGCACGGCCGATTTCGCGCCGGCCCCGGCAGCGGCCGGCGGGGCCCAGCAGCGCCGTGCGGCGCCCGAACATCCGTCCGCGCCGTCGCGCCCGGACGATGGCTTCGAAGACGACATCCCGTTTTGATTGATTCGCGATGGCACCCGCGTCCGAGGTCGGCCCGATGAGCGAGAACCCGCGCCCGATCCTGATTCTGGGCAGCAACGGCCAGGTCGGTTGGGAGCTGCGCCGTGCACTGGCCCCGCTGGGGCCGCTGCTGGCGGTCGATCGCGAGGGTCGCGTGGACGCCCTGGCGGACCTGTCCGACACCAAGCGCCTGCGCATGCTGCTGGAACACCTCGCCCCGCGCCTGGTGGTGAATGCCGCCGCCTACACGGACGTGGAGCGGGCCGACAGCGAGGAGGAGGTCGCGCATCGGATCAATGCCGAACTCCCCAAGTGCCTGGGGCGCTGGGCGGCCGAGCAGCGGGTGCCGGTCATCCATTACTCCACCGACTATGTGTTCGATGGCACCAAGTCGGCACCCTATGTCGAGACCGACCCGGTCAACCCGATCAATGCCTATGGTCGCACCAAGCTGGGCGGCGATCAGGCCCTGCTGGATGCCGGCGCGCCGGCCGTGATCCTGCGGGTCAGTTGGATCTACGGCAATCGCGGCCGCAACTTCCTGCGCACCATGCAGCGCCTGCTGGCCGAGCGCGAGGAAGTGCAGGTGGTGGACGATCAGGTGGGCGTGCCCAGCTGGTGCCGGCATGTCGCCGAGGCCACGGCCCAGGTGGCAGGCCAACTGCTGCGCGGCCAGGTGGATGCGGCCGAGGCGCGCGGCGTCTACAACCTCGCGCCTGCCGGGCAGACCAGCTGGTACGGCTTCGCCCGGGCGATCTGCGAGCTGAGCGGTTACAACTGCCAGGTGCAGCCAGTCGCGACCCGCGACTACCCCTCCGCCGTGCAGCGGCCGGCGAACTCGCTGCTCGACTGCGGCCGGGTTCAGGAACGCTTCGGACTGGCCCTGCCGGACTGGCGCACCGCGCTGCTGGATTGCTTGGAGTCGGGTTGAGCCGGACGGCTCGCGGCGCGCGGGAACAGTAACGCCGCCACCTCGTCGAAGCGGCTGGCGAAATGCACCTTCACGCCCTTGCGCACGTGCGCCGGGATCTCGTCGAAATCGCCGCGGTTGTCTCCCGGCAGGATCAGCTCGCGGATGCCGGCACGCTTGGCCGCGATCACCTTCTCGCGAATGCCCCCTACCGGGAACACCTCGCCGGTCAGGGTGATCTCGCCGGTCATGGCGATGCGTCGCACCGGCTGGTTGCGGGCCAGGGACAACAGCGCCGCGGTCATGGTGATGCCGGCCGAGGGGCCGTCCTTGGGGGTGGCGCCGGCGGGTACGTGCAGGTGGATGAAGGCGTCCTTGAAGAACTCGGGATCGGCGCCGAATTGCGCCGCGTGCCCGAGCAGGTAGCCGTAGGCGATCTCCGCCGACTCGCGCATGACCTCGCCGAGCTGGCCGGTCAGCTTGAAGCCGCGGGCGAAGCCATGGGTCCGCGCCGCCTCGATGCTCAGGGTGGCGCCGCCCATGGCGGTCCAGGCGAGACCGGTTATCACGCCGGGGCCGGACAGGGCGCGTTCCTCGCGGAACACCGCCGGGCCGAGAAAGCCCGGCAGGTCGTCGGTGGTGACCGTGATCGGCGTCTTCGCACCGTCGAGAATGCGCACCACCGCCTTGCGCACGATCTTGCCAAGCTGCTTTTCCAGCCGCCGCACCCCGGCATCGCGGGCATAGCCCTCGATCAGGGCGCGCAGCGTGGCGGTCCCCAGCTTGAGCTGCGCGGGCTTGAGCCCGGCGCGTTCGACTTGGCGCGGCAGCAGGTAGCGCTTGGCGATCTGCAGCTTTTCCTCGGCGATGTAGCCGGACAGCGGGATTACCTCCATGCGGTCCAGCAGCGGCCCGGGGATGGTGTCGAGCTGGTTGGCGGTGGCGATGAACAGCACCTTGGACAGGTCGAAGCGCAGGTCCAGGTAGTGGTCCATGAAATCGACGTTCTGTTCGGGGTCCAGCACTTCGAGCAACGCCGAGGCCGGGTCGCCGTGGTAGCTGGCGCCGATCTTGTCGATCTCGTCCAGCATGATGACCGGGTTGGCGCTCTTGCACGTGCGCAGTGTCTGGATGAACTTCCCCGGCAGCGCCCC
>JBFZDU010000494.1:0-17531 GCA_041307205.1 Gammaproteobacteria bacterium
GTTACGTCCTGCCGCCCAGGCTCCTGTCTAGGCCACCGGGCTGTCCGCTTTGGGCACCGCCGGCATTGCCGCTCCACGGTGGAACTTCTCTCTGAACCGCTGGAACACCACGTACAGCATCGGGACCAGAAACACGCCGACGGTGGACGCCAGAAGCATGCCACCAACCACGGCGGTGCCCACCCCGCGCTGGCTCGCCTCGCCTGCCCCGCTGGCAACGACCAGGGGGACCAGGCCAAGGATGAAGGCGAAGCTGGTCATCAGCACGGCGCGGATCCGCAGCCGCGCCGCATTGGTCGCGGCATCGAGGATCGAACGGCCTTGTGCGCGCTCCAGCATGGCGAACTCGACGATCAGGATCGCGTTCTTGCTGGCCAGGCCGATCAGCACCACGATGCCGACCTGGGCATAGAGGTCGTTGGACAGTCCGGCGACCCACAGCGAGGCCATCGCACCGAACACGCCGACGGTGACGGACAGCAGCACCGCCGCCGGCATCGACCAGCTCTCGTAGAGCCCCACCAGGAACAGATAGGCGAACAACACCGCCAGGCCGAGCACGATGGGCGTCTGGCCCCCGGCCTGCTGCTCCTGATAAGCGGTGCCGGTCCACTCGAAGTCGTAACCCGCGGGCAGGGTCTGGGCGGACACGCGCTCCATCGCGGCCAGGGCCTCCCCGGAGCTGCGCCCCGGCGCCGGGCCGCCGTTCACCGTGACGCTGCGGTAATTGTTGTACCGCTGTAGCAGTTGCGGCCCGAGGATCAGTTCGGTGTCCATCACCGCCCGGATCGGCACCATCTCACCCGCCGCATTGCGCACGTGGATCCGGTAGACGTCGGCGAAACTGGCACGGTCCGCGGCGTCACCCTGGACGTTGACCTGCCACACCCGTCCGAACTTGTTGAAGTCGTTGACGTAGTAGCCGCCGAGCGTAGCCTGGAGCGCGGTGAAGACGTCGCTCACCTGGACCCCGAGGGTCTGCAGCTTCTCGCGGTCGATGTCGAGGAACACCTGGGGATTGTTGGTCGCCCAGGTCGAGAACACCCGATCAAGCGCGGCGTCCTGGTTGGCGGCCACCACCAAGCCCCGCATCACGGCGGCCAACTCCTCGGCCGAGCGGCCCTGCCGGTCCTCGAGTTGATATTCGAAGCCACTCCCGGTGCCCAGGCCGCTGATCGGCGGCAGGCCGAAGGGAATGACCGCCGCGCTCGGAATGCCCTCGGTCTGGGCCGCAATCCGGGCAATCACGGCATCGACCCCGAGTTCCGGCGCCGTGCGCTCGGCAAAGGGCTTGAGGCGCCCGATCAGCATGGCGCTGTTGGACTGGATGGCGCCATCCAGCAGGCTGAACCCAGGGACGGTCAGGACATGCGCCACCGCCGGGTCGGCACCCACGCTGCGCTCGACCGCTTGCACCACCTCCAGGGTGCGGTTGAACGAGGCCCCCTGCGGCAACTGGATCTCCGCCATGAAGGCGCCCTGGTCCTCGTTGGGAAGGAAACCCGTGGGGGTCAGCTTGAACAGGCCGAGCGTGCCCAGGCCGAAGGCGGCCACCAGCACTACCACCAGCGCCGAGATCCGCACCAGCCTGGCGACTGCGTAGGCATAGCCGTCGCGCACCTTGTCGATGCCACCCAGCACGTAGCGCATGGGCCCCCGGCGCTGGTGGGTCGGCTTGAGCAGCAGGGCGCACAACGCCGGTGACAGGGTCAGGGCATTGATCGCGGACAGCAGCATGGCGAAGGCGACGACCGCCGCAAACTGCTGGAACAGCTGGCCGGTGATCCCGGGGATGAAGGCCACCGGCAGGAACACCGAGAGCAGCACCAGGGTGATGGCAATAATCGGGGCGGTGATCCGCCCCATGGCCTGCTTGGCCGCCGCGCGCGGGGACAAGCCCTCCGACGCCATGATCTCTTCCACCGCCTCGACCACCACGATGGCGTCGTCGACCACGATGCCGATGGCGAGCACCACGGCCAGCAGCGAGATGGTGTTGGCCGAAAAGCCGATCACCAGCAGGAAGGCGAAGGTGCCCACCAGCGCCACCGGCACCGCGATCATGGGGATCAGGGTCGCACGCCAGCTCCCGAGAAACAGGAACACCACCAGGATCACCAGGGCGAAGGCCTCGAACAGGGTATGCACCACCGTCTCCAGGCTCGCTTTGACAAACTCGGTGGTGTCGTATACGACCGCGTATTCCAGGTCGTCCGGAAACCGCTCAGCGAGCCGCTCCATGGCGGACTTGATCCCATCGGCCACCGCCACGGCGTTGGCGCCCGGGGCCTGGTAGATGGCGAAGCCCGCGGTGTCGGCGCCGTTCAGGCGGGTCACCGAATCGGACTGCCGCGAACCGAGTTCGACCCGCCCGATATCTTTGACCCGCACCCCGGAGCCGTCCGGATTGGCCCGGACCAGGATCGCCTCGAACTCGGCGACATCGGTCAGCCGGCCCTGGGTCTGCAGGGTGATCTGGAACTGCTGGTCGTCGGTCATCGGCTGGGCGCCGATGCGGCCCGCCGCGGCCTGGACGTTCTGGGCACGGATCGCCGCGATCACGTCGCCGGGCGTCAGGCTCAACGCGGTCAGGCGATCGGAGTCGAGCCAGATGCGCATGCTGTAGTCCAGCGGCCCGAACTGGAACACCTCGCCGACACCCGGCACCCGGGCCAGGGTGTCGATCACGTTGATGGCGGCGTAATTGCTCAGGAACAGCGCGTCATAGGAGTGCTTGGGCGAGTGCAGGGCGATCACCTGCAGCATCGCGGAGGATTTTTTCTTGACGGTCAGGCCTTGACGCTTGACCTCGTCAGGGAGCCGGGGCTCGGCCAGCCTGACCCGGTTCTGCACGTTCACCGTGTTGATGTCCGGGTCGGTACCCAGGGCGAAGGTCACCGTGAGCGAGTAGCTACCGTCGTTGCTGCTGGTCGACTTCATGTACAGCATGTTGTCCACGCCGTTCACGCTCGACTCCACCGGCTGGGCGACGGTGGACTCGACGACTGCGGCGCTCGCCCCCGGGTAGAAGCCACTCACCTGGACCTGGGGCGGGACGATGTCGGGGAACTGGGCCACCGGGATCTGGGTGATGGCGATCAGCCCGGCCAGCGTGATCACCACCGAGATGACGATGGACAGGCGCGGCCGATCGATGAAGACCGCGGAGATCATGGCGCATCCGCCTGGTCCGGTGCCCGGCGGGGACTGGCCTGCACCGGCTGGCCGGGCCGGGCCTTCTGTGCCCCGGCGACGATCACCAGGTCGCCGGCCTGCAGGCCTTCGCGTACGACAATATCCGGGCCTTTGACCTGGCCAGTCGCGATGCGGCGGGCCTGGGCCTTGCTCTCTGCGTCCAAGATCAGCACGTAGGTCCCCTGCTGGTCTATCTGCAAGGCCGCCTGGGGCACCAGGATGGCCATCTCGGGCCGCTCCGACTCGACCTCCAGACCGGCGTATTGGCCGTCCACCAGCAGGCCATCGGGGTTCGGGAACTCCGCCCGCAGGGTGACGGCATCCGTACCGCGGTCCACGGCCACATCGACGAAATTGACGCGCCCCGGGTGCTCGTAAAGGCTGCCGTCCGCGAGTTTCACCCGCACCAACACGGGGCTGCCACCACCCTGCTCGGCGGCCCGTTGCCGATAGGCCAGGAACTGGCGCTGGGTCACGGGGAACTGCACAGTCACCGGGTCCTGCGTGACCACGGTGGCGAGCACCCCCGAGTCCGGCCCCACCAGGTTACCCACCGCGTATTTCGCCAGTCCGATACGTCCCGCGATCGGCGTGGTCACCCGTGTGTAACCCAGGTCCAGCCGAGCCGCGGTCAAGGCCGCTTCCGCCTGGGCGACACCGGCTTCCGCGACCGCCGCCGCGGCCCGCAACTCATCCAGCTGGGAAGCGGCGATCGCCTTGGTCTTGATCAGTTCCTGGCCGCGGCGGAATTGCGCCCCGGCGTTTTCCGCATCGGCCCTGGCCTTGGCCACATCCGCCTCGCGCTGGGCCACCACGGCCTGGTACTGGTCGGGCTCGATGCGGAACAACTCGTCGCCCGCGGCCACCACCTGACCCTCGACAAATTTGCGCTCCTGCAGGAATCCCGGGACGCGGGCCCGCAACTCGACCCGCTCCGCCGCCACCACCCGTCCGACCAGGGCAGCCGACGAGGTGACTGATCGCTGCTCGGCCTTGGCCACCTCCACTGAAGGCGCTTGGGTCGCCGCCGCGGCCGCGGTGGGGGGATCATTGCCGCAGCCCGCCAGGGCCAGCGCACCCAGGCCGGCGAGCACGACCCGCCACCGGACGGCGCCGCGGCAGCACACCAGGGTCCGGGAACAGGCAGTAAGCGAACATGCGGAGCGGTTCATCGGGTTTCCTTGGCAAGAGTGCGCGGCTACAGGAATGCCGGGGCGCATTATGGCAAAGAATCCGGCCCATAGGCCCCGGGGCGCAGACCCCCTGCGGCACGATGGGAGGCCAGTACCCGATCAGTCGCCAGTGGCGCCTATTGCCCGCCGGTGCAGGCGGTCAGTACTCGACCACCCGATCGACCTTGAGCTGCCAGCCGGCCTCGCCGGGAACGAGCTGGTACTGCAGCTGCCGCATGCCGCCGGTCGGCTGGGCATTGGTGTCGACATCGCGGTAAAGGGGAAAGCGCCGCACGAGCGCGCGCTCGACCACGGCGAACTCGTCGTGCCCCAGGTAGCCTGCGGCGGCCGTCTTATCCTGAGTCAAGCTCGGCAGGTAGATCTCGCTGAGCGATTTGCGCTGGTTTGCCGCATAGGCCAGCAGCGAACCGTAAGACCCGCTGCCGGCAGAGGTGACATAGACATACAGCTCGGGTGAACCATCCCCATTCAGGTCCGCCGCCTCGGCGCCCGTGACCGTCCCGTCGATCGCTCGCTCGATGGGCGAATTGTCGCTTTCGAGACCGGCCGGCACGATCTGCAACCGATTCACCGACCCGGAATTCGCACTCATGACGCGGAACTGGATGCCCTGCAGTTCCAACGTCCGGTCGAACGGCGTGCCAGGCGTGGGCGCCGCCGCCGCGGCGGCAGCCGTGCCTTCGCCCACCAGCCCCACCGCCAACTGGTACTCTGCCGTTTCGTTGCGCCGGGCGGCATTGCGCATCAGGTAGACGCGCAGCGTGTACTCACCGTCAGCGGGCAGTTTGGCCTCGAAGCGGTTGCCCGAGATGGAGCCCACGAACAGCGCCTCGTCGGCCTCGGGGGGCAGCACGTTGAAATACGCCGACCGGTTGGTCGGCTCGAAGCTGACGGCCAGCGCCTGGCCGGCGCGGGCGCGCAACCGGTAGTCGACTATCTCGTAGCCACTGATCTTGCCCCTGACGGTGGCATCGGAGGTGCCTTGCGCGAACTGGATCTGCTCTTGCCGGATGTCCACCTTCGCCGCAACCAGTGCGGGTCCGAACAGCAACCCGCCAAGCAGGTACCCGATTAATGCCTTCATGTAGGATCCTCGCCTGTTAGAAGCTGGCGCCGGTATCCTGCCTGAGTTCGGTGTGCGCGGCCAAACGTCCGGACCAGATACCGACCGTTGTCGGTCTCAAGGTACTCCGGCATGTCTGCCCAAGGAACCACGACGGCAGCCACAGGTACTGCCCCAAGCCCCTGGTCAACCGCGACATGGCCGTATCGATCTGCGCGGACGTGGGTTGAATCTTCACCTGCGGTCGCCGCCCTGCCCGCGCGAGCGGCGCCGCCCGTCGTTCAGGTTGCTGCGCCGCTCTGGGGTCGAGGCCGGACCGCAAAAAGTAGGCGTGCAGCGGCATCGCCGGCGCGGTCGGCTATGCCGCGCGCCGGCATTCCACTCCGCTCCTGTTAATTCGATTCCCGACAGCCGTGCCTGCCAAACACCCCAAAAAATCTGTCAGGGGAATCAGGCTACCTGGCGTTCGTCCCCGGTCACTTTGCGGACCAGCGGATACAAACGCTCGGTCTCGTCCTGGATGCGATCCAGCACCATCTGGAACATCTCGTCGGTCTCGGCGATGAACTGGTCGTACTGGCTGATCGCCAGCGAGCGTTCGCGCATCCTGCACCACTTCTTGAGGTAGGCACCGAAGATGCGCTTGATTTCCTTGGAGCCGCCCATGAAACGGCTGGCGGTGTTCTTCACCTGTTGATCGCCGGTGCTCAACAGCCGCGCATACAGGGTGCTGTCGGTGACGTCCAAGTGCTGTTTGACCTTCTCGACGTAGTCGAAGAACAGGTTGCAGGTGATCTGCGAGTCGCACACCGAGCGGTCTTTGAGCAGCAGGGTAAGGATATTGGTCAGTTCCGTGATCTTGTGGTTTTGCAGGTGCAATTCGTCATAGGTCAGCATGGTTCGTCTCCATCCGCCGCGTGCGGCGCAGCCGGTCGTGGCTAAAGTGAGTGATTTAAGGTCTCGCTAATATGCAGCTTTTCTAACTTAACCTCTTCTAATGCGAGGTTTTTTTGCATCTTAGGCGCCTACCCCGGGCCGATGCAATGCGGCATTTCCCTGAGTTGGCCAGCAAGCCCATGCACCAAAAACGCCCGCAGCAGCGCGTCGTCCCGGTGCGCACGCCGGCCCTCGCATTCCCGCCAAGCGGCGCATGCGTTTGCCGCCCATCAAACCAGGCCAGGAGTGCCGACGTATAATCGCGAGCCAGTCTCTCCGTCATACCCAGGACTCGGGTTTGCGCAGCCATCGCCGTACCGCCATTCGTCCCAGACCTCGCCCGCCGACACTATGACCCAGTCCCTCGATGCGCTGCGGCGTGCTTCCGGCATCAACGGTGTTAATGCCGAATATCTCGATCAGCTCTACGAGGCCTTCAAGGAATCGCCACAGAGCGTCTCGCCAGAGTGGCGGCATTATTTCTACGGCTTCGAACTGGCCGCCAAGGGAGCCCCTCCAAGCGCACTGCCCGCCTTGTCCTCGGGCATCATAGCGGCGCAGGGCGATCCGGGGACCGGCACCCAGCGCCTGATGATGGCGTACCGCATGCTCGGCCACCTGATCGCCGCCGTCGACCCGCTGCAGTTGAACGCGCCGCGACGCCCGGTGGAACTCGACCCCGGCTATTACGGCCTGGGCGCAGCGGCCCTGGAACAGCCGCTGTCGGTCGTGTCCATAGATCCGGTCAACCCGCGCCCGGCGCGTGAGGTCATGGCCGTCCTGGAGCGGGTGTACTGCGGCACGGTGGCGTGCGAACACATGCACATCGCCGCCTCCGACGAGCGCCGCTGGATCGAACAGCGACTGGAATCCACCCACGGCGACTGGGCCGCGCAACACTCGCCCGAGGTGCGCCGCGAGATCCTCGGCGACCTGACCGCGGCCGAAGGGCTGGAGCGCTACCTGCACCGCCGTTACATCGGGCAGAAGCGCTTCTCGCTGGAAGGCGGCGACGCCCTCATCCCATTGCTCGACGAACTGGTGCAGGGCGCCGGCCGGCGCGGCGTCACCGACATCGTGGTCGGCATGGCGCACCGCGGCCGCCTGAACGTGCTGGTCAACCTGCTCGGCAAGGCGCCCGGGGAACTGTTCTCCGAGTTCGAGGGCGACAGCCATCCTGACCTGCGCACCGGTTCGGGCGACGTCAAGTACCACCAGGGCTTCTACTCCGATATCCAGACCCCGGGCGGTCCGGTGCACCTGTCGCTCGCCTTCAACCCCTCGCACCTGGAGATCGTGGCGCCGGTGGTCGAGGGCGGGGTGCGCGCGCGCCAGGACCGCCACGGCGACACGGCGCGCGGCCGGGTGGTGCCGGTGATCATCCACGGCGATGCCGCGTTCATCGGCCAGGGCGTGGTGACCGAGACCCTGAATCTGTCCAAGACGCCCGCCTACGGCACCGGCGGCACCATCCACGTCGTGATCAACAACCAGATCGGCTTCACCACCAGCCACCCGCAGGAGGCCCGTTCCACCCTGTATTGCACCGACGTCGCCAAGCTGATCCAGGCGCCAATCCTTCACGTCAATGGCGACGACCCGGACGCGGTGGTATTCGTCACCCAGCTGGCGCTGGATTACCGGATGACCTTCCACAACGACGTGGTCATCGACCTGGTCTGCTACCGGCGCCACGGCCACAACGAGGCCGACGAACCCATGATGACCCAACCGGGCATGTACCGGCGCATCCGCGAGCTGGACACGGCGCGGGCTCGGTACGCGCGGCGTCTGGAACGCGACGGGGTGATCGCCCAGGGCGAGGCCAACGCCATGGCCGAGCGCTACCGCACAGCACTGGAGGCCGGCCAAGTCGTGGTGCGCGAGTTCCTCAAGGGCTCACGCTCGGGTTACGAGGCGCATTGGGAGCGTTACCTCAATGCCGCACCCGGCGAGACCGTCGACACCCGGGTGTCGCTCGCCCTGCTGTGCGATCTGGGGCAGCGCGCGACCGCGGTCCCGGCCGGATTCGAACTGCACCGCCAGGTCGGCAAGGTCATCGAGGAACGGCAGCGCATGCTGGCCGGCGAGCTGGCGCTGGACTGGGGCATGGCCGAAACCCTCGCCTATGCGACCCTGCTGCACGAGGGCTACGCGATCCGCCTGTCCGGGCAGGACTCGGGGCGTGGCACCTTCGCCCACCGCCACGCGGTCCTGCATCACCAGGTGGAGCGCGCCAGCCACGTGCCGCTGGCGCATCTGGCGCCCGACCAGCCCCGCTTCGAGGTCATCAACTCGCTGCTGTCCGAACTGGCGGTGCTGGGGTTCGAATACGGCTATGCCACTTCCAGTCCGAATACGCTGGTGATCTGGGAAGCCCAGTTCGGCGATTTTGCCAACTGCGCCCAGGTCGTGATCGACCAGTTCATCTGCAGCGGCTACCTGAAGTGGGGCCGGCTGTGCCAGCTGACCCTGTTCCTGCCGCACGGGTTCGAAGGCCAGGGACCAGAGCATTCCTCGGCCCGCCTGGAGCGGTTTCTGCAGCTGTGCGCCGAACTCAACATGCGGGTGTGGGTACCGACCACGCCGGCGCAGTTCTTCCACCTGTTGCGCGACCAGATGAAACGGGCCTTCCGCCGTCCACTGATCGTGATGACGCCCAAGAGCCTGCTGCGCCATCCGCTGTCGAAGTCGGCCCTGACCGAGCTGAGCGAGGGCGCCCTGGCCCCGGTGCTGCCGGAGATCGATGCGCTCGACGAGCACCGCGTGCGGCGGGTGGTGCTGTGCAGTGGCAAGGTGTACTTCGACCTGCTGGCGGCGCGGCGTAAGGCCGGCAGCAAGGACATTGCCATCCTGCGCGTGGAACAACTCTATCCCTTCCCGCGCCGCCGCCTCAGCCAGATGCTGCACGTCTATGTCAATGCCGACGAGATCGTGTGGTGCCAGGAAGAACCCCGAAACCAGGGCGCCTGGTACCAGATCCAGCATCACTTGCGGGTACTGACGGGTCCTGACCAGAGCCTCGGTTATGCCGGACGGCCACCCTCCGCCTCACCCGCCTGCGGCTACAGTAAGCTGCACCAGGCGCAGCAGGAGGCGCTGGTCAACGCCGCGCTGTCCGAGCTACCCGTACAGGACCCCGGCGAGCGCCTGGACGATACCGACGCGCATTCTTTCGGATGACCCGCCAGCGGCTAGCCTGGTGACGGTGCGCGGCCCCTGAACCTATGGGGGTCCCCGGGGTCGAATGGCGGCTGGTGGCCCGGCTGCAGGCCGCAGACCCGAATCCGGGGCGATGGCGCCGCCACCCGGGATTTTCCTGAGCCCATTTAATCAGCAGGATGAATACCTATGACCGGCACTCGCGGAATTGCAGCGGCGCAGCCTCGAGTCGGGCGGGCGGCCCGGCTCGCCCTGTTGTTGGCGGGCCTGTGCCTGATGCCTGCCGGCGCTGCGCGGCTTCTCGAAGAGGGGTTCAGCATCGACTACAACGTCAGCCGCAACGGTCTGAACCTGGGCATAACCCGCCGCGACCTGCGCCCCGGGGTCGATGGTCAGCTAGAATTCAGTTCCAATACCCAGGCCGAGGGCATGGTGAGGCTGGTGGTCCGCGATATCGTCAAGGAACACAGCATCCTGCAGATCCGTGACGGACAGGTCCTGCCAACCCAATACAGCTACCAGCGTAGCGGTGGCCGCAAAGAACGCACCTATGGCCTGAACTTCGACTGGCCGCGCCAGGAACTGTTGTTCACGGAGACCAAGGTGAGCGTGCCCTTGCAGCGCGGCACCCAGGATACCCTGAGCTTCGTGGCCCAGGTGATGCTGAAACTGCAGGGCGGCGAGCACTCCTTCAGCATGCCGATCGCCAGCAGGAAACGCGTGCGCCACTACCGGGTGGAAAGTCTCGGAACCGAGGTCCTGGCCACCGCCATTGGGCCCGTACCGGTGTTGCATCTCAAGGCGGAGGCCATCGGCCGCGACACCAGCTACGAACTGTGGTGTTCACAGGGCCACGAGTTTCTGCCGCTCAAGCTATTGAAGATCGACGCCGACGAAACCATCGAACTGACGGTAAGGTCATTTCGTGTCGGCCAGCCAACCGCCGCCGGGAAGGCGGACGGCTGACCGGCCGGGCCCCGCCGTGGCGGGGCGCTGCATCAGTAGCGCGGACGACCGCCGCCACCACCGCCGCCGCCGCCACCGGACGGACGGCTGCCGCGCGGCTGCGCCTGGTTGACTTTCAGATTGCGGCCACTCAACGGGGTGCCGTTCAACCCCTTGATGGCAGTGTCCGCCTCGCTGTTGTTCGGCATCTCGACAAAGGCAAAACCTTTGGACTGGCCTGAGAACTTGTCCGTGATCAGATTGACACTGGAGACCTCGCCGTAGGTGGCAAAGGCCTTGCGCAGTTCATCTTCCGTTACACCGTAGGCCAGATTGCCGACGTATAGATTCATATTGCTATCTCACTGTTACAGGGTGTGCTGGTAGAAAAGTCACCGCCGAAAAAACCAGCACTTCTGATGCGGCGGCGTGAGGCAACGGCATAACACCGTTGACAAGGTTCGAATGCAGGGTCGGTTGGGCAGGAGCCGTCCCGCCAGCATAATGCCTGGAACGCCGCATTGCTACCGCGACCGCTGGGGGCGTTGCCCGCCACCCGCGCGGTTCCCGCTGCCGGCGCCGCGGCGCCCGCGGCCCTGTTGCTCGCGACCGGCCCCCTGACCCGGGCGTCGCCCACCGGGGGGCGAGCGTGGCGGTTCGGGCTGCTCCTTGCCGGACGGCTCGAAGCCGGTCACCAGTTCCAATGGCAGTGCACGTTTCAAGACGCGCTCGATGTCGCTGAGTAGTTTGCGCTCGTCACTCGACACCAGCGACACCGCGGCACCCTCCTCACCGGCACGCCCGGTGCGCCCGATGCGGTGCACATAGTCCTCGGGGACGTTGGGCAATTCGTAGTTGACCACGTGCGGCAGACGGTCGATGTCCAGGCCACGGGCGGCAATATCCGTCGCCACCAGCACCCGTACCGCACCGGCCTTGAAGTCTGCCAGTGCCCGGGTGCGCGCACCCTGGCTCTTGTTGCCGTGGATCGCGGCCGAGCTGATGCCGTCGCGCGCCAATTGCTCGGCCAGCCGGTTGGCCCCGTGCTTGGTACGCGTGAACACCAGCACCTGGCGCCAATCGCCCGTCCCGATCAGGTGCGCCAGCAGTTCGCGCTTGCGGTCACGGTCGACGCGGTAGGCGAGCTGGGTCACGTTCTCGGCCGCGGTGTTGCGACGCGCCACTTCGACCAGC
Organism: Gammaproteobacteria bacterium; assembly: GCA_041307205.1. Lineage (GTDB taxonomy): Bacteria > Pseudomonadota > Gammaproteobacteria > Chromatiales > Chromatiaceae > JARRQB01. The sequence continues at coordinate 11,689 of JBFZDU010000494.1, forward strand.
GCAGGCTGGTGCAGCAGACCGTCCGCCAACTGCCGGATCTCGTCCGAATAGGTGGCCGAGAACAACAGGTTCTGGCGCCGCTTGGGCAGCATGGCCAGCACCTTGCGAATATCGTGGATGAAGCCCATGTCGAGCATGCGGTCGGCCTCGTCGAGCACGAGGATCTCGACGTGCGCCAGGTTCACCGTCTGCTGACCGGCGTGGTCGAGCAGCCGGCCGGGTGTCGCCACCAGCACGTCGATGCCGCGGCGCAGACGGTCGGCCTGTGGGCCGAAGCCCACGCCACCGAACACCACTGCATGACGCAACGCCAGGAAGCGCCCGTAGGTCGCCACGCTCTCGGCCACCTGTGCCGCCAGCTCGCGCGTCGGCGTCAGGATCAGCGCACGCGGATGGCGGCCCTGCGGACTGCCCTCGCTCAGCCGCTGCAGCAGTGGCAGGGTGAAGGCCGCGGTCTTGCCGGTGCCGGTCTGGGCGCCGGCCAACAGATCGCGACCCTGGAGAATCAATGGGATGGTTTGGGCCTGTACCGGGGTGGTGCGGGCGTAGCCGCGCGCAGCGACGGCACGGACGAGTTCGGCCTTGAGGCCAAGTTGTGCAAAAGGCATTAGTGATTCCTGGCGAGCCGACGCGGTTGTCAGAGTGACCCGGTCGGACTGGGCGGAGCGGTTGGGGAGAATTCGAGGTAAGCCAAATCAGCAGGAGGAAGACCGCGAGTCACCCAGCGCCAGTTCCGCGTAGCGCTGTAGCGGCGCGCATAATAGCCTGGATCCCGGTCCCGCCGCTACAGGAATCCCGCGAACAGTGTCGCGATCCCGAGGAAGCTCATAAAGCCGGTAACGTCGGTCACGGTGGTAAGCAGAATCGACGAGGACTGTGCCGGGTCCTGCCCCACGGCCGCCAGCACCAGCGGTATGGCCGCACCGAACATGCCGGCGATCATCATGGACAGCACCATGGACGAACCTATCACACCGGCCAGTCCCGGCGAACCGCTCCACAGCCAGACCCCAGCCGCCGTGGTCAGGGCGATCGCCAGGCCGTTCCAGAAACCCGCGGACATCTCCTTGAACACCACCCGCGGCCACAGCCGCGGCCGGATCTCGCGCAATGCCAACCCACGCATGGTCACCGCCAGGGCCTGCGCCCCGGTGTTGCCCGACTGCCCGGCCACCACCGGCAGCAGCACCGCCAGGGCGGTGTACTTGGCGATGGTGCTCTCGAACAGCCCGACCACGGCGGCCGCCAGGAAGGCCGTGGCCAGGTTGATCTGCAGCCACGGCAGGCGCTTGCGCACCGCGAACGACACCTTGGACAGCGCCCGCTCGTCCTTGCTTACACCCACCATGGTCTGCAGCGCCACCGTTGCCTCGTCCTCGGCTGCGGCCATCAGATTGCGGTAGCGCACCACCCCGATCAGGCGGCCCTCGATATCCAGGACCGGCAAGTCGGTGAGGCGATAACGGTCCAGCAGTTCCACCACCTCTTCGCGCGGTGCGACCGCGTTGACCACCGCCCGCACCGGGCGCTGAATCTCGTCCAGCCGGGTCCCGGGCTGGGCAGTCGCCAGGTCCTGGATATCGACCTGACCTTCGAGCCGGTTTTCCGCGTCGACAATGAACAGCACCCGCACGCCACGCCGGCGCAGCGCCCGGATGCGCGCCAGCGCCTCGCGCACCAGGACATTGGGGCGCAGCAGCAGCACGCGCGGGTCCATCAGGGCGCCGGCACTGTCCGGCGGGTAAGCAAGCACGGCACGCAGTTCCTGGGCCTCTGCGGCAGGCAACTCGGCCAGGTAGGCATCGCGGGTGTCGGGATCCCGCATCGACAACAACGCGGCGGCACGACCGGGTTCCAGGTGCCGCAACACCTCCAGCGCGGCGCCGCGCTCCATACTGTCCAAAGCGCGCATGCCGATATCGGGCGACAGCCGTTCCCAGATTGGAATCACCACCGCCTGCGGTTGCCGACCCAGTGCCACGCCGATCTCCGCCGGCGTCAGGCGTTCGAGCAGACGTACTGCGTCTTCCGGGTAGTGCTCCACCAAGTCGCGCTGCAGGATACGCTCGGCATTGCTGATGTCCGTCTTCACATGCCACCTTCGGCGTCTTGCCGTGACTTGGCGCCGCTACCGGCGAACAAAGAGGCCACCGCGAGCCAAAACACGTCGGCCAACGCCGCGCGGGTGGTCGCCAGTTCGCTGCGCTCCTCCACCTCGGCCAGCAGTTGCTGCTCTTCGCGCATCACCGTGGACCGCGGCAGCACGCCCTGGAACAGCCCGTCGCGGTTGACCACCGGCAGACACTCGTGGGTCAGCCAGGCCGGATGGTTGCTGACGCTCGACAGCGCCGCTCGCGCGTTCAGGGCCAGAGGCACCGGCTTCATCACGCGGTTGACCAGGGAGCGGTCGCGCTCGCTCAGCAGATCGCCTAGATCTACCATCCCACCCAAGCGTCGGCGCTCGTCCAACACGTAGATCAGGTGGCCCGGCGACTGGCGGCTGCGGCGGATCAGGCGCAATGCGTCGCTCACCCGCAGGTCGCGGCCGAGCGTCAGCACGTCGGCAACCACCAGGGCCCCGATCACGGTTTCCGGGTAACGCAGCCGCAAGCGCAAGCGCGCCGCCAGCGGGCCGGAGACGGTTGCGAGCACGGCCTTGCGCACCTCCCGGTCCATCGAACGCAACACCAGCCCGGCACTGTGCGACGGCATGCGGGTGAGGATCTCCGCCGCCGGCTTGGCCGGCAACGGCGCCAGGCAGCGGGCAGCGGCGGCGGGTGCCATGTGCGGCAGCACGACGGCCGCCAGCTGCGGTGACATCGCTTCGAACAGGGCCACGAGGTCGTCGCGTTCCAGGCGGGCCAGGGTGCGCGCCGCGGCAGCCGGGTGCAGGTCGAGGTAGCCGCGGGTCAGCGCATCAAGCACGGCCGGCCTCCTCTTCGTCGAGCAGCAGCGACACCTGTTCGAGGAAGGTTCGCGCCGGGATCAGGGCCTCGCCGGCGGCGGTCTCCAACACCACCGCGACCTGGGTCAGCTCCAGGATGTCGCCCTCCAGCCCGGCCACACGCACCCTTTGGCCCTGCTTGTAGGCCTTGCGCACATAGTGCGACGCCATGACGTTGCGCACCGCGTCGCCCGCGCCGATGCCGAAGGCGAGTGCCGCCCCGCCGAGCAGCGCCGCCGCGACCAGCAACAGGATGCTGCTGAACAGGCTGACATCCAGCCCCAACTGCCCCAGCCCCAGCAGCAGCGCGAAGATGAGGATCAGGGCGGCAACCAGCTGGCCGAGCGATTCGCCGTGCTGGAACCGGCTGGTGGCGGCGATGGCCACAATCATGTTGCGCACCCCGTTGCTGATCAGGTAACCGATGAACACCGTGAAGGCGCTGATCAAAACCCGCGGCAGGTAACCCAACAGGTCGCGCAGCCAGCTTGCGAAGGTGAGCAGGCCGAGCTGCGCCGAGGCGGCGCTGACCGCGTATACCAGGATGATCCAGAAGGCGCCATTGGCCACCCACCCGGACACCGACCAGCGCGGCCGCGTCACCTCCTGTCCGGTCCAGCGGTGTACCACGGTCAGTACCGCGTCCAGGCCCTTGCCGAAACGTTGGATCAGCCAGCGCACGAACAAGGCCCCGAGCCAACCGAGCAACAGCAGCGCCAGCGCGGCCAACAGTTCGGGAACAAAGGTCTTCAGCGCCGTCAGCCCCTGCTGCAGCATCTGTTCGAACCATTGGCGCGGATTGTCGAGGAAATTCATCTGGTCCTGTCAGTACACCACTGGCATGGGCTCGGCCTGCGCCCCGCCCCGGGAGAGGCGGATGAACGCGCTCCGGTCATAACCCGGTGGGCGCAGGACCCGCCATCGGAATCGCCATACCGTCGGATCCGATGTCGTCGGGCAAACTATAGAGAGCGGCCGGCGAATCGCCAATGGCCGGTTTGCGTAGACCTGCGCACGCTGGGGTTGACAGTCGGCATGGCGCTGGCGATGGTCGTGCGCCTAAGCTGGCGTCAGTCAGCATCAGGGAGTCCAGCATGCGCATTGCGATCATCGGGGCCGGCATCAGCGGCCTTGCCACTGCCTTTTACATCCGACGCGCCCGCCCCGACTGGGAGCTGACCGTGCTGGATACCGCGCCCACTGCGGGCGGCACCATGTACACCGCGGTGATCGACGGTTTCCGCTTCGAGACCGGCGGCAACGGTTTCCTCACCAGCAAGCCGGACTCGCTGCAACTGGTCGCCGACGCCGGCGCCGACGACCTGCTGTTGCCCAGCTCGGACCTGGCGCGCAAGCGCTACATCTTCACCGATCGCATACACCGGCTGCCGGAGTCGCCGCCGCTGTTCCTCAAGTCCGGCCTACTGACCTGGCCGCAGAAGCTGCGGGTCGCCGCCGAGGTGCTGATTCCGGCCCGGCGCGAAGACGGCGAGGAGACGTTGCAGGCGTTCGGCTACCGACGCCTGGGCAAGGCCTTCACCGACGTATTCCTCGACGCCATGACCGCCGGCATCTACGCCACCACCCCCGACCGCATCTCGGTCAATGCGGCCTTCCCGCTGGTGGTGGCCCTGGAACGCGACCACGGCGGCCTGTTCCGCGGCATGCTCGCCAAGCGCAAGAAAGAAGCCGGCCCCGGCGGTATCCTGATGAGCTTCAAGGGCGGGGTCAGCAGCTTCATCGAGCACCTGGTCGCAGGCACGCCGGCCGACTGGCGCCTGGGCGAGACGGTACGCGGGCTGGTACGCGATGACAACGCCTACCGCGTGCTTACCGACCGGGCCGAGATCACCGCCGACCAGGTCGTGATCACTGCCCCGGCCTATGTCGCATCGGACATCCTGAGCGGGCTGGACCCGGAACTGGCAGGGCTGCTCGGCGGCATCGCTTACTCGCCGATCGCGGTGGTCGGCTTCGGCTACCGCCAGTCACCCCACCCGCTCGACGGCTTCGGCCTGTTGACCACCACCGCGGCGGGGCAACCCATCCTCGGCGCCTTGTGGGACAGCAGCATCTTCCCCGACCGCGCCCCCGCGGGCGGTGCCACCATCCGGGTGATGATCGGCGGCCAGCGCAGTCCCGAGCTGATCGAACAGGATGACGCAGGCCTGTTCGCCACCGCCCGCGACGGCTTGCGCCGGACCATGAAGCTGGACGTTGAACCCGATGTGAGCTACGTGCGCCGTTGGCCGCGTGGCATTCCGAACTACGCGGTCGGCCACCTGGAAACGACCGCACGGGTGTTCGCGCAGGCCGCCCGCCACCCCGGGCTGCACCTGAACAACAACGCCTATCACGGCATCGCCATGAACGACTGCGTACGCAACGCCCGGCAATTGGCAGAAACGCTGACCGGCAACTGACAGCACCCGGAAAACGGAGCCTGCTTGTCCTTTGAACCCCCGGGCAATCGGGCGCATAGTTAAGCCAGGGGCACGGGCAACCGTGCAGACGTTGGTTGAATGGCGGGCAGACGGTGCCGGCCAAAGGAGGCAGACCATGTTCCTGCAGGAACGCAGCACGGGCCACCTGGTGGAAGTGCTGGCCCTCAAAGACCTGATCGACCCGTTCAACACCACCATTGTGGGTCGCTACAACATCGGTGAGGAATTGCCCGAGCCAGGCACCTTCGAGAAGGCCGGCCTGAGCTTCCCCTCGGGCGAGGCACTGCCCAAGTGCTGGCTGGACCCGCACTACCGCAGCACGGGTAAATAGCCCGCCAGCACGCCCCCGCCCTTCCCCTGGGCAAGCCAGGGGAGGGGTAACGGCGTCCCACGCGCATCGCGGCACTGCCTGATGGCTGCAATCGGTGCTCCCTGCTGTCGCCCAAGGACGGAAA
>JBFZDU010000495.1:0-4276 GCA_041307205.1 Gammaproteobacteria bacterium
AGTGCCATGTCGGGCGCGCCGATCATCATCGGGATCAGCCAGTTCGCCAGGCCGGTGAAGGCCGGCATTACCGCCCCGAAGATCATCACCAGGGCATGGACCGTGGTCATGGAGTTGAAGAACTGCGGGTCGACGAACTGCAGCCCGGGCTGGAACAGTTCGGCGCGGATCACCAGCGCCATGGCGCCGCCGACCAGGAACATCAGCAGGGCGAACAGCAGGTACAGCGTCCCGATGTCCTTATGGTTGGTGGTGGTCACCCAGCGCATCAGCCCCTTGGCCGGGCCGTGGTCGTGATGCGCGTCGTGCGCGGCAGTTGCAGTACTCATATCGTCAATTCCTCCCAACCGATCCTATCGGGCTGCCTTCACGGCCGCCGGTTGAACCACGCCGGCGGCATTGCCCCAGCTGTTGCGCTCGTAGGTGATCACGGCCGCGAGGTCGGCGTCGTTGAGCAGGTTGGTGTAAGCCGCCATGGCGGTGCTTGCCTTGCCCTTCATCACGATCTCGATGTGCGCGGCGGGATCGGCGGCCGTGGCCAGCGGGCTGCCGGCCAAAGCCGGGAAGGCCCCCGGCACGCCCTGACCGTTGGCCTGGTGGCAGGCGGCGCAGTTGGTCGCATACACCTCGGCGCCGCGCGCCATCAACTCTTCCTCGGACCATTCGCGATCGGCCGAGGCGGCGGCGGCCTGCGCGGCATCCTGTTTGGACGCCACCCATTGCGCATACTCGGCCTCGGATACCGCCTGCACCACGATCGGCATGAAGCCGTGGTCCTTGCCGCACAGCTCGGCACACTGGCCGCGATAGGTGCCGGGCTTGTCGATCTGCGCCCAGGCCTCGTTGATGAAACCCGGGATCGCGTCCTTCTTCCAGCCCAGGTCGGGCACCCACCAGGCGTGGATGACGTCGGCAGCGGTCAACAGGAACCGCACCTTCTTGCCCACCGGGACGACCACCGGCTCGTCGACGTCCAGCAGGTACTGATCACCGAACTGTGCGAGGTCGACGCCGGAATTCCGCTGGCGCGCTTCATTGTGTTTGGGATGCAGGTTGGACACAAAGGAGATCTGGTCTTCCAGGTAGTCGTACTTCCACTTCCACTGGATGCCCGTGACCTTGATGGTCAGGTCGGCATTGGAAGTGTCCTCCATCGCCAGCAGGGTGCGGGTGGCGGGCACGGCCATGCTGACCAGGATGACGATGGGAACCACGGTCCAGGCGATCTCGGCCGCGGTGCTCTCGTGGAACTGCGCTGGCACCGCGCCCTTGGACTTACGGTGATAGATGATGGAGTAGATCATGGCACCGAACACCACGATCCCGATCACCACGCAGATGCCGAGGATGATCATGTGCAGGTCGTACACGGACTGGCTGATCGCGGTCGCGCCGGTCGTCATATTCAGGGCGAAATCCGCCAGGACAGGCCCCGAGACCCCGGAACAGCCCCCTGCCGCGAGCCCCGCGAAATACCGCTTGCGGTTCATCAATGCCGTATCTCCCCTTCAGTGTTGCGCATGCTCACGCGCCAGTTTTGTCGGGATGCCATGCGACACCCCCTGCATTCGTTCCGCGGATCAGATTCCGCAACTGTTCCGCCAGCCCGGCTTTCTCTTCCGCGCACAGGAACTCGCCTACCTCGACCCGCCCGCCCGCCGCCCCCAGCCACAGACGCGGCGGATACCAGGTGTCGGCGCGACCCACCAGTTCCACCCGGGTCCAGCAGCGCGGCAGGTCGGTCCGCGTTTGCGGGCCGGCGCGTACCCGCCCCTTTTCCACCGTTACACAATCGGCGGTGATGGTGACCACCTGTCGGCGCCGACTGGCATGGGCGACCAGGTAGAAGCAGGTCCCCAGGGCCGCCAGCTCCAGCCCGGCGAAGGGCAGGATCAGCCAATAGCCCTTGACTGCGAAGACCGTCGCTATGGACAGCAGCAGCACAGCCATGCCGATCAGGAACGCCATTGACTGTCGCCAGGTCAGGGAGCAGTTCGGCTCGATCACCAGGCGCCAGAAGTCGACGTCAATATTGTTTTCGGCTGTTACCACCCTGTCGCCCGCGACCCGCACGCACACGACAAACCGGCCTGGCGTGTAGCGGGCATGTTCGGCGTCTGGCACTTACGGTGCGGGAGCCTACCCCAGTGGAAAGTAAAGTCGCAACACAAATTGATATAAGTCAACTACAAACAGATTTGATTATAGAAAATTCGAATATTAGAATGTCTATACATTTATCTATTTTATAGGTACTTCCCGCGCCGCGGCGTGGCCCCGCGTGGCCCCGATATTATTGCGACGCAACAGAACGATCGGGAGCCCGCGTCAGAGCCGATCGAGTTGCAGCAGCGCCGCGACTTGTCCCGGGTCGGGCTCGCCCAGCCAGGGAATTACACCCAGGCAAGGGACCTGCATGCGGGCGCGCAGGCTATCGATATTGGCCGCGGCGCGGGGCATGTCCTGCTGCACTGCATTAGCCACCCAGCCGGCCAGCGGCAGGCCCTTGGCCAGGATGGCGTCGCGGGTCAGCAGGGCGTGGTTCAGGCACCCCAGACGCAGGCCCACGACCAGGATCACCGGGTAGCCGAGCAGGGCAGCCAGGTCCGACAAGTCCCAATCCTCGTCCAAGGGCACCCGCCAGCCACCCGCGCCCTCCACCACCACCGCGTCGTGGCGTCGCGCCAGCCGGTCACGGGCCGCGAGTATCGGTGCCGGCCGCAGGCGCACCCCTGCCTCGGCCGCCGCGATATGCGGGGCGATGGCCGGTTCCAGGCAGTAGGGATTGACCTCGGCATAGGATTCGGGCGGGGTGCACAGGGCCTGGATGGCCAGGGCGTCGGCGTTGCGCAGCCCGTCCGCGGTGGCCGCGGCGCCGGCCGCGACCGGTTTCAGGCCGGCCACGCGCCGCCCCCGGGCCGCCAGGGCCTGCATTAACCCCAGGGTGATCAGGGTCTTGCCGCAATCGGTATCTGTGCCGGTGACGAAAAAGCCGGTCGCGCCCATGCCATAAACCTCAGCGCCGCCGCCGCAGCACATCGACCGGGACACGGGTCTCGCCGGCCACCTGGCGCTGTTCCGGCGCCCAGGCATGGCCGTAGATCACCTCATAGGTCGCGGGCAGCCGTCCGGCACCGTCGCGGAATCGTTCGTAGGCCAGCGCCAGCGCCTGCAACCGGCCCTTGCCGGTCAGGGCGCGCGGGCGCCCCTGGGTCGCATTGGCCGCGCCTATGGCCTTGAGATCGCGCATCACCCCGAACACATCGGCATAGGTCAGGGTCAACCAGTCGACGTCCATCACCGGGTCGGCAAAGCGCGCGTGCACCAGCAGGTCGCCGACATCGTGCAGGTCGGGAAAGGGGCTGACATGGGTAGCCCCGTCGACCGCGCCCCAGGCGGCATGCAGTTCCTTGAGCGTGTCCGGCCCAAAGGTGGTGAACATGAGCAAGCCGCCCGGGCGCAGCACCCGCCAGGCCTCGCGGAACACGCGGCCCAGGTCATTCACCCATTGCAACGCCAAATTGGAATACAACAGGTCGACACTGGCGTCGGCCAGCGGCAGACGTTCGAGGTCCCCGCACACGCAGGTCGGGCGGCGCAGCCAGCCGCCGCGGCGGCGCGTGCGATGCAGCATCGGCAGGGCGAAATCCAGCGCCAGCACGCGCGCCTTGGGGTAGCGACCCAGCAGGTCGGCGGTATGCAGGCCGGTGCCGGCGCCGCCGTCGAGCACCACCCGGGGCTGCAGCCGCACCAGGTCCAGGCGCTCCAGCATGCGCGCCCCCACCGTGCGCTGCAGCACCGCCGCCTCATCGTAGCCGGCCGCCGCGCGGGCGAAGGCCCGCCGGGCGCGCTCCTTGTCGATGAGTTCGGGGCGGTCAGCCATGCACTGCCCCCAAAAAGCGCTCCAAGCGGGTCAGCACCTGCTGGGGGTGCGACAGGAAGGGCGCGTGGCCCGCGCCGGGAATAATCTCGACCTGCGCCGCCGGCAACCAGTCCGCCAGGTCCCAGCCCATCGCGGCGGGGACCAGGGTGTCGCGTTCGCCGAGCAACCAGAGCGCCGGTGGGCGCAGCTGCCTGAGCCGCGGCCGTAGGTCGGTGGCGCGCAGCAGCTCCAGCCCGGTCTGCAGCGCCGCACTCTGCGCCGCCGGCAGTTCCCGCAGCGCGTCCTTGAGGCGCCGCAGGGTGCCCGGGGCGTCCTGCGCGCCGCGTACCTGCAGCGCCAGGAAGCGCGCCAGGGTAGCCTTGGGATCGGCCAACAGATTGCCGGTGAACTGCT
>JBFZDU010000496.1:0-3718 GCA_041307205.1 Gammaproteobacteria bacterium
AGCTGGTCATAGGCGGCGCGCCTTTCCGGGTCCTTGAGCACCTCGTAGGCCTCGCCGACCTCCTTGAACCGTTCCTCCGCGTCCGGTTCCTTGCTGACGTCAGGGTGGTATTTGCGTGCGAGCTTGCGATAGGCGCGCTTGATGTCGTCCTGGGTGGCACCGCGTTCGACGCCGAGGATTTTGTAATAGTCCTGGTACTGCATGGCTGACTCCGGACCTGCCCTGTTCGTATAAATGTGGCCGGACCGGCCGCGGATCAATTACAGCTCGACACTGGAGGCGCGGGTCAGCTTGGCGAGGCGCACACCCTTGATGCCGCCGATCGCGGTACTGATATGCTCGATCTGCTCCGGCCGGCCCTTGACGATGATGATCTCCAGGCAATGGTCGTGGTCCAGGTGCACATGGGTGCTGCACAGCACGTTGACATAGGCGTGGTGCTGGGCGTCAGTGATCTTCTCGGTCAGGCCGCGCTGGTGGTGGTCGTAGCTGATGGTAAGCACGCCATATACCTCGCTGTCGCCACGTGCCCAGCGCTCCTCGACCAGCTTCTCGCGGATCAGGTCTCGCACCAGCTCGGAGCGCGAGGCATAGCCCTTGGCGGTGATGCGCCGGTCGAGTTCCTGCAGCAGTCCGGCCGGCAGCGACACGGAGAAGCGGGACAGGTCCTCAACCTCGCTCATGGCTACTCCCAATCGTGCACGTGGACATGGGCATGCATGATAGCGCCGTGACGGTGGCGATGCCGATGGACCAGGTTGGCGGCGTCGAGCAGGTCCAGGTCGCGCAGCGCGGCGTCCACCGGGCCGTCATAATGCAGCCGACCGTCCGTGCTGAGGATCAGGCAGCGCCGCCCGAGTTCCGCCGCCATGCTCAAGTTGTGGGTGCTGACCACCACGGTGGCGGGGCTGTCGAGCAAGTGATCGACCAGCCAACCGCCCGCGCGCGGATCGAGGTTGGCCATGGGCTCGTCGAGGAGCAGGCACTCGGGATCGAGCGCCAGCAGCGCCGCCAGTGCCACCTTCTGCTTTTCGCCGCCCGACAGGGCGTAAGGCGGCAGGTCGAGCAGTGCCTCGAGCTGGAGTTCGGCCGCCCAGTGCGCCACTCGCTGCGCGGCGTCTGCCAGGCCCAGGCGGTGCGGCCCGTAACCGATCTCGTCGCGCACCCTGGGATTGAACAGCATGGCCTCGGGGTGCTGAAACAACAGCACCACCGCACTGCGGAAGCGGCGGGCGAAGGCCGGTTCGCGCAGCGTGGCGCGGCTCAGGGCCTGGCCGGCATAGCGGCAGCTGCCCCGGGTGGGCAGCAGCAGGCCGTTGAGCAGCTTGAGCAGGGTCGACTTGCCCGAGCCGTTGGCGCCCAGGATCACGATCTTCTCGCCCGGGGCGATGCGCAGCGATATATCGCGCAGCACCCGCCGGCCCGCCGGCCAGCTGAATTCCACTTGGTCGAGCTCAAACATCGAAGGCGCCCCGCGACCGCATGGCCTGCGCCGCTTCGCCGGCATTGTGCAACGATTTCTCGAGCAGGTGCTCGCCTTGCGCCACGGCGTGGCGCAAGCGGTCGCCGGGGCGTGGCGCCACCGGGTTGCGGCTGACGAAGGCCAGGCGGAAGTCCAGTACCAGGCGCTGCAGGCTGCGGGCCTGCCCGGCGGCCAGGGTGGCGACGAAACTCAGCGTCGGGGAGAAGTCCAGGGCCTTGAGCACATTGACCCGCGCCACCAGCCAGAACCCCAGGTAAACCAGCAGCAGCACACGCAGGTTGACGCGCAACAGGTAGATCGGTGCGAAATCGCCGCGCCACAGCGCCACCGCCAGGTAGCCGAGGCTGACCGTGAGGTTGAACAGCAGCACTGCCAGCAGGGCCTGCCGCAGCAGGGTCCAGCGCGGCCGCCCGCTGGCCGCAAGTGCGCCGAGCAGGCCGGCGGCCAGCCATGCCGGCTGGTGCACCAGGGTAACGGCGATCACGGCCACCCCGTAGGCCAGCAGCCAGTACCTTTCCTTCATGCCACCCAACCCCGCCGCTGCGCGAAGCGCCATATCAGCAGAGTCAGCAGCGCCTCGGCGACCGCAATCGCCAGGTGTGGCAACAGCACCGCCGGCAGCGTGATCTCCGGGCCGAAGGGAAAGAACAACGGGGTGCCCGCGGCGTCCTGGGCCAGCCGCGGCTGCACCCCGAGCACCAGGGCGATCAGGGTCGCCGGCAGCAGCACCGACATGGCCCCGGCCGCCGCCACCGCCAGATCGGGGTGCCAGCGCCCCAGCAGTCGCCGGGTGGCCAGGGCCGCGGCGGCACCCGCCAGCCCGATCGCCAGCGCGTTCACCGGCAGGGCGGTAATGCCGCCGGCACCGAACAGCAGGGCCTGCAGCAGCAGCACCAGGCTGTAGGCCAGGAAGGCCAGGCGCAGGCCGAACACCAGGGCCAGCAGGCCGACCCCCAGGGCGTGCCCCGAGGTGCCGCCGGGCAGCGGCAGCATGACCAGCCCCAGGGCGTAGGCGAGCGCACTCAGCACCGCCAACCGCGGCACCAGTTCCTCGTCGAGGCGCGCCCGCAGGCCGCGTGCTGCCCAGGTCCAGGCGCCGGCGGCCAGTGCGTAGGCCGGCAAAAACACCTGCGGGGCAATGAAGCCGTCGGGGATGTGCATGGCTCAGAACAACACCGAACCACTTAGCACCAAGCGGTAGTCTTCCCGTCCTTCGGCGCCCTGCTGTTGACTCTCTTCGTTGAGGTCGGTCCACACCGGTCGCTTCACGCCCAGGGCGATACTGGCGCGCTCCCAGTACAGGCGCACACCCGGCATCAGGTACAGCATGTCACCGCCGGTGGCGGTCTCCGACACACCGTTGCTGCGGTCGCGGCCCAGGCCCAGGTACTGCGCCTCCAGCGCCAGGTCGACGCGCAGACTGCGTTCGGGGTCGGTGTAGGCGCGGTAGATCAGCGCGGTATTGAAGCGGGTCTCGGTGCCGAACCTGGTGCGGTTGCCGTCCGCGTACGCGTGCTCCTGGAACCAGATGCCCGACAATTCGGCGTTGCAGGTCCAGCGCCCGGACAGCATCTTGGTGGCGGTCACGCCGGTGCTGAAAGATGGCTCGCCGAAACCTGTCGACTTGCCCGGGTCGATGGCGCCGTTGCGGTCACGCAGATCCGGGTCGCCGGTCGGTATGCTCAGCCCGCCGAACAGGGTGAAATGCCAATCCTCCAGGTCGTCCAGGCTCTCGTTGGCCGGGAGGAGCCGCCAGCCCTGGTCGTATTTGAAGCCGAGTTGGCCGAACACCGAGGCGTCGGCGAAGCCGTGGGTGTCGAAGCCGCCCGCCTCGTCGACCTTGCTGTGGTAGGGCAGGAACAGGTAAGCGGAGAACCAGGGCGTGAAGCCGTAACCCAGGCCCGCCATCCAATAGTTGGCATAGTCCGCCTCCGGATTGGCTGGATCCGGGTCGTAGGTCTCGTACCTGGCGTGGTCCAGCTTCAGGTAGAGCAGGGTGCTGCCCTTGGGCAGGGTGGCGGAGGTCGCGGCCTCCACCGGGGCGCCGGGCCCCAGCAGGCTGGCCGCGCCCAGGCCGGCGACGCCGTGGTGAGCCAGTGCTTCCCCCGCCAGTGCGAGCAGGCTCATGGCAGCGAGTCTTTTCATCCGGATTTCCTCCTGCGCAGGTAGAGTTGGACCAGGCCGAACAGGCCGAACAGCAGGGCGGCGCCGACCAGCAGCCGGGTCTGGCGGTCG